>DCTF01000044.1 GCA_002329225.1 Ruminococcaceae bacterium UBA1447 | reverse complement strand
GCCGATCCGGAAAAAGAAGGCTACACCTTCATTGGTTGGGATCCTGAAGTTCCCGCAACCTTCCCCGAAGAAGACCTCACCGTAGAAGCAGTGTTTGAAGAGATTGTTCCCGATAAAGAAAGCACAATCAAATTCATCGTTGACGGTGAAGAATATGCCGCTATTACCGGCAAGGTCGGCTCTGCAGTAACAATGCCTGCCGATCCGGAAAAAGAGGGCTATACCTTCCTCGGTTGGGAACCTGAAGTTCCCGGAACCTTCCCCGAAGAAGACTTGACCGTTGTCGCCCAATGGGAGAAGAAGGCCGATGTACCCGATACCGGCTCTGACAACGCCCTTGGCCTGACAGTGTTCGCACTCTTCTCCGCTGCGGCTGCAGCAGCCTTCGTCACCCGGAAGAAGAAGGAAGACTGATTCTCCCCGAGTGATTTAGGTCAAAAAACGGACCGTTAAGGTTCAAACAGAACAAAACGGCCGCAGGAGGCGAAAGCTTCCTGCGGCCTTGGCTTGCAACCGATAAAATTAATCTTACCTATCTCATAATGTCTGAGCTTACATTTGTTTTTGTTATTGATAANNCCGAAGTTTCTTGAGTTTGGTTTGTCTCTTTGGTATAATGACAACCGTGTTTAAATAACTTGAAAAGGAGTCATAAACTATGCCGATGCCGATGTTTGCAGCCCTTGCCCTGTTTTTACTGACCTATGCCGCCCTGTTGCTTTTACCTAAGTATAGAGCATACATCGCTTTGGGTGTGGCGGCAATTTTTGCCGTTACCCGAACCATGCATATTGAAAAGCTGTTCACCTTGGATTGGGTTGACAACTGGAACGTTCTTCTGATGATATTGGGTACCATGGGTGTTGTGGCTCTGTTTATCGAGTCCAAAATGCCCGCCCTTTTAGCCGACCTTATAATAGACCGTATGCCCAACGTTAAGTGGGCAACCGTTGTTCTTGCCTTATTTGCCGGTCTTATTTCCGCTTTCGTGGATAATGTGGCTACCGTGCTCATGGTGGCTCCCGTTGCCGTAACGGTTGCCAAAAAACTTAAAATTTCGCCTGTAAATATGATTATCTCGATTGCAATCTCGTCAAACTTACAGGGCGCCGCCACCCTCGTGGGGGACACCACCTCCATTCTTTTGGGTGCCGAGGCAAACATGAACTTCAACGACTTCTTCTTTTATCAGGGCAAGCCCGGTCTCTTCTGGGTCTGCCAGGTCGGAGCTCTCGTTTCTGCCCTTGTTTTGCTTTGGGTTTTCAGAAAAGATAATCAGTCCATTCATATGGACGAAAAAACAAAAGTTACCGACTATCTGCCCAGCGTTTTAATGGTAGGGACCGTTGTTCTGCTTATCTTCGCTTCCTTCCTGCCTGAGAATATTAAAGACACTCTGCCGGTTAACGGCATAATCTGCGTTTCCCTCTTCCTTATCGGTCTTTTCCGTAACCTGATAACCAGGAGAGGTATCAAGTCAATTGTTCAGGAGTTGGACGGCTTTACTCTCCTTTTACTGTTCGGTCTGTTTATCATCATCGGCGGTATTGAAGAAGTCGGCATTATCAAAAAAATAAGTGAGATTATTCAAAACGTAAGCGGCGGCAACGTTTTTGTTATATTTACAATCCTCGTCTGGCTGTCTGTTGCCCTCTCCGCAGTTATCGACAATATTCCTTATGTCATGACCATGTTGCCCGTAGTAACAACTATTGCCCAATCTTTGTCGGTTGACCCCACCGTGCTTTACTTCGATCTGGTTGTCGGCGCTACCCTCGGCGGCAACATAACCCCCATCGGCGCCTCCGCAAACATCACGGGTATCGGTATTTTACGCAAAGAAGGCTACGAGGTTAAGGCGGGAACATTTATGCGCATCAGCGTGCCCTTTACTCTATCCGCCGTAATAACCGGCTACATTATGGTTTGGCTTTTATTCAAACCCGCCGGCATACCGTTCTTCGGTTGATTAAACTCTGCGTTAAAAACTTACAATTAATAAAAAAGTAGGGGACGATGTCCGCATCATCCCGTGTAATAAACATATCGCCTATAAACAAAAATACAGAAGCTGTAGCAAAATACAGCCTCTGTATTTTTATTTTCACAGATTATTAAAAGGCAAGGTAGAACATATATAAGCCTATAAGGGCAATCACTGCGCCCATGATTATCCGCAAAGCAAGGCTCACCTTGCCGTAGCCCTCACTGGAGGAAAGTTTTTTAACAAAGCCCACGGATGTTCCCGCTACAAGTACCAGACTGCTGTTGCCCAGTGAGTAAAGCAATAAAAGAACAATTCCCAAAAGAATTTTGCCCTCTTTTGCTACAAAGGCCAAAAGCACCACAAGGACCGGAGTGGAGCAGGGGGAGGCGAACAGACCGCCTAAAATTCCGGCTAAAAAGGCTCCGGCAAAGCCGCGCTTTTTATTCTTGCTCAGTGCATTGGTAGAGGGAATAAAGTTAAAAATTTCCCAGGTTTGCAATGCCATCAGCAACATTAAAATGCCCAGAATAATGTACCACCAGGAGCCTGTTCCCGTTAAAAACCTGCCCAAAAACGAAGCGGCAACCCCTAAGGAGGTAAAAGATACCGCCATACCCGCTGCAAATGTGGCGGAAAGTAAAAAGGCTTTCTTTGTGTCTCTCTGCCCCGTGCCGCCCACAAAACCGATTACAAGTGGAACGGAAGAAAGGGAGCAGGGGGTGAGGGAGGTAAGTACCCCCGCAAGCAGAGCCAAAAGGGGAGCCAGCCAAAGGTTGGCCGATATTGTTGAAGATAGAGTGCTTAGCCACTCATTAATCTGCTGCTGCATTTTTCATACCCATTTCTTTAAGCACTTGCATTAATACTTCTTTACCCATTATCCCTGCGTGCATAGTGTGGGTTACTTCCTTACCGTCCGGACCGCCATACACATAATACATGTTGTACTTTTTTGCATCCAGAGGCTTGTAGGGTGTTCCGTCGGCATTTATGAAATTCTGTGCCGGCAAGCTCGGAAAAGTGAAAAGTTCTGTCGTTTTCGGGTTTTTCTCCGCATCAACTGAAAGAATGATTGCCCTGCCTTCAAGTTCGCTGTAAAGCTCTTTCAGAATAGCCCTCTGCTGCTGGCAGGTGGGTTCCCAGTCCTGCCCGATTCCGATAATTATGGGCAAACCGTAACTTTTGAGCTTTTCAATATCAAGTTTATCTCCGGTCAGCTGAAAGGCCAAATCCGAGTTCTCGCTCCCGCCGTTGGGCTTATCGGCCCAAAACTTACCCCCTAATATTACTCCTGCCAAGACAACAGCGGCAACGATGATAATAATCGGAACTGTCTTGTTGCTTGACTTTTTATCTGTTTTTTTAACCGTTTTTTTTGTTTTCATTTAGTAACCTCCAGTTTATTAACCTGATTATCAATAACCGTGCAGGTGTAAAAACTGCGGGAAAGAACCTGTTTTTATTTCATACCCATTTCCGCAAGCATTTCCAACATATCTTTTTTGCTGAGTACGCCCGTATGGGTTGAGTAGAGCAGGTTGCCTCCGGCACCATACACCGCTTCTATATTATACTTTCCGGAGTCGGAAGGCAAGTAAGGCGTACCGTCCGCATTGATAAATATTTGTGTGGGTATGTACTGAAAGTTGTATTTTCGGGAAGACTGCGGATTTCTGTCCGTATCCACCGACAGGATAATTGCCTTGTTCTGCAGCTCGGAATTCAGCTCCTTTAAGATGGGTGCCATTTGCTTACAGGGCGGGCACCAGGTGGCGCCGAATTCTATAATAATAGGCAGACCGTAGCTTTTTAGCTTTTCCACATCAAGGTTGTCGCCGGTAAAGTCAAGCGCAAAGTCCGGGTTCGTACCAGATGCCACGGGTGAATCTTCTTTTTGCAGTTTTTTAACGCCCCATATTCCCGCCACTAAGACGACTATAAGAATTGGAATCACAATTTGAAGTGCTTTTTTGGATGAATTATTCTTCATTTTTATTATCTCCTGAATTTGTATGGCAATCTTCACCGGCGCAATCGGCCTCAAAGCGTATGGTGATATGATTGATTCCGTGTTTTTTTAAGACTTTCTCAATCTCGTAATAAATTGTGTTTGTTTGACTCAGAAGCATATCGGCGGTTTTTACGTGAGCTTCAAAATTGATATTGTTTTCGTCTATGCACCAAATGTGTACATGGTGCACGTTCAACACCTTATCCAACCCTTCCAGTTCTTCTATAATCTCAGTTACCCTGATGCCTTCCGGGATTCCCTGCATTAAAATATCCACGGCTTTTTTGACTATTCTGCTGCCCTGAACAAGCACAAACAGAGCGATTACAACCGTCAAAATCGGATCCAGCCAATATATCCCGAAAATGTTGATTAATATACCTCCGATTACTACCGCCACGGAAGAGAGGGTATCGCTGAGCAAATGCAGATAGGACGATTTCAGGTTCATATCTCCCTTTGAGTTATCTTGTAAAAGTATAACTCCGATTAAATTCGCTATAAGGCCTACTAAAGCCACTATGATAACAAGAGAACTGTTTATCGGCTGCGGGTTTAAAAACCGCTCATAGGCCTCTTTAAAGAGAAATAGCGCAATTACAATGAGTACGGAAGAGTTAAGCAGAGCCGCAAGCACGGTGGCGCGCTTATAGCCGAAGGTGCGCTTCAAGTCCTCGTCTTTCCGTGCTATCCTTACAGCCGCATAGCTGACCACAAAAGAAAGGCCGTCGCTGAAATTATGGATAGAGTCGGAAATAAGGGACAGGCTTCGTGCAGCAATACCGCCGATAATTTGCACAAGCGTTGTGGCAAAGTTAAGAAGAATTATTATAAGAAGCCGTCCGCCGATATGTCCCGTTGCTGACAGCAGTTCGCCGTGATTATTGTCATGGTGATTTTTATTGTGCTTTTCCATTACATCACCCCCGATATGTAAAAGCTCTGTTTAAAATTTATCAAACATAAGCCGGCTTGTCAATGCGGTCCCTGTGATTTTGTCACACAGAACGCTCAGTCGCACCTGTGGTGGCAAGTTGTAAAATGAATTGTC
>DCTF01000026.1 GCA_002329225.1 Ruminococcaceae bacterium UBA1447 | reverse complement strand
CGTCTAATTGGATTTTAGTATAAGTTGTTCCGAGTTTTACGCAGAAATTTTACCACAGGGATGACATCTTATCAAGGCGGTTGATTGACAAAGTCGAGGGCGTTAATTACAATCATTTAGTACATTTACGGCATCAAATACTGCGGTTGTGAAGCGGAATGAATTCAGACAATGTTTATATGAATAATCGGGGCAAATCGGGTCTTTATTCTCTGCTTGTCAGGGCTTATTCTTCCTTTGCCTTTACGGTAAAAAATCCGAGCCTGATTTTTCCGCTGTTCGGTTTTGCCGCACGGCGGATTTTTGAACGGAAAAAATACATTTTTCTGTTGGCTTCACCCACCCATAACAACATGGGTGACCAAATGATTGCCTGTGCTATGGCAAAATGGAGCGAAATGTATTTTGGGGAATACGCTTACAAAAGCTTTGACGACGGGATTTATAAAGACTGGGCTTACTTTGATTCTTTGAGGCTTGTAATCCGAAAAAGAGATATGATTTTCCTCCGGGGCGGAGGCAGCGTCGGGGACAGATACTCGGGTTACGAGGAATTTGTCCGTTATGTCCTGAAAAGTTATCCTAAAAACAAAATCGTCATGTTCCCTCAGTCCGTTTTTTTCAGTCATACTCCAACAGGGGAAAAGGAAAAAGCAAAAACGGCAGCGGCCTATGACGCTCACCCGAATTTTATCCTGTTCACAAGGGACGAAACAAGCTATGCCTTGGCTAAATCCATGCTGCGCCGCACAAAGGTGAGCCTCTGCCCGGATATTGCCATGTACCTGTTCGGAATTTATTCCCCTGAAAAATATGAGCGTAGCGGAGTCTTTTTCTGCCTGAGGATTGACGGCGAAAACCGCTATTCAAAAGAACAGCTTTCCGCTATGATTAAAGCAGTTAAAAGCAGCCGCAATGTGACCGTAGGCGATATGGGTGCGGAAAGCAAAGTAAATAATGAAAACCGGGAAGCGGAGATCAAAAAACTGCTGGCCCGATTTTCCAAAAGCCGTGTTGCCGTGACGGACAGATTCCACGGTGTTATCAGCGCCGTTTTGACCGGCACGCCCTGTATTGCCCTGCGTTCGGCGGACCACAAAATCATATCCGGTATAAAATGGTTTAAAGACCTTGACTTTGTTTTTTACGCTTCCTCCCCCGAAGAGGTTCCCGAACTTATAGAAAAAGCGATGTCCGTAGACGGCGCCGCTCCGCCCGATTTCAGCCCTTATTTTGATAAACTGTTTGAGGAAATCGCCAATGGATAAACCCCTTATCAGCGTAATAGTTCCCGTCTATAAGGTTGAGCCTTATCTGCACAAGTGTGCGGATTCAATTCTTGCGCAAACCTTCAAAAAATTTGAGCTGATACTTGTTGACGACGGCTCGCCGGACAACTGCCCTCAGATTTGCGATGAGTATTCAAAAAAAGACAATCGTGTAAAAGTGATTCACAAGGCAAACGGCGGCCTCGGCAGTGCCAGAAATGCCGGCCTTGATATAGCCGTCGGGGAATATCTGGCCTTTGTGGACAGCGATGATTATATAGACCCGACGATGTTGGAAAAAATGCTGAACTCCCTTGAGGCCGAGAATGCGGATATTTGCATTTGCGGTTTTCAGCGGTTCGGCGAGTTAAACTCAAATGTAAAGACTACGGCTTTTGCGGAATACTCGGTAATATCCGGGGAAGAAGCCCTTGGCGGGCTGTTTTCCAACAACTATATTCTTTTCACCATCGCCTGCAACAAACTTTTAAAAAGACAACTCTTTAATACCCTGCGCTTCCCCGAGGGAAAACTTTATGAAGACGGATACGCCGCCTTTCGTTACCTGTATGAGGCAAAAAAAGTTGTCTGCCTGAAAGAGAGTTTTTACTTTTACCGCATCAGGCAGGGGAGTATAACCACCACCGAAAACCATGACCGAATAATTGACAGTTTCAGTGCGGAAACCGACGCCGTCGATTTTTTGCGCAGTTCCGGTCTGCGGGCTTTAATGCTGAAAGCGCAAAAAAGATATTTGTTGGCGCTCGTTGCCGCTTTAAGGCGGTATAATCCAAGTCGGGAAGAGGTAGCGAAACAATTTAAGGAAGTGCACAAGGAGTACAGACGGCAGTTTCGGGGTCTCTTGCTTCATCCCGATATATCGGGAAAAGAAAAAGTTGTAGCCGTTCTTTTCAGGTTAAGTCCCTGCCTGTGCCAACGGGTTATTAGGAGAAAAGGCTTATGAAAAAGGCTCTGCTGAGGGTATGGGATTTTCTGCATGCAATCCGCTCGCTTTTTTCCGACCTGTTCTTTTCCGGCTTAGACTTTTTCTACAAACGCCTCAATAAGCCCCCCAAGGTTATGACTAATATGGAAACAATCGAAAAAATCATTGCCGAGGGCCTTTCCGTCAGCCGCTTCGGGGATGCGGAAATAAAGCTTGCGGCCGGAAAAGGGGTCAATTATCAGGTGCCCGACCCGCAGCTCGCCGCCAAACTCCGTCAAGTGCTGTCAAGCGAGGATGAGCGCCTGTTGGTTTGTATTCCCGATGTTTTTGAATCCCTGAGCCTTTTCACGCCCGCTGACGGCGCTTACTGGGTAAAACACCTTGCCCGTTACCGAAAATACTGGTACCGCTTTACGCTTAAAAACAAAGTTTACGGCAACGCCTTCATATCCCGGGTCTATATGTGCTTTAATGAAAAGCACATAGCGGCCGCCTACTTTGACGCTTTGAAAAAAATCTGGGATAATAAGGATGTCGTTCTTGTGGAGGGCGAAAAAAGCCGCCTCGGTGTAGGCAACGACCTGTTTGATAACGCCAAGTCCTTACGCCGTATTCTCGGCCCCTCCGCCCGGGCCTTTTCACGCTACAGCGACTTGCTGGCGGAAATCCGAAAGGTGGAAAAATCCGCCCTGCTGATTCTTGCCATGGGTCCCGTTGCCTCCGTTTTGCCCTTTGACTTGCTGCAAGACGGTTACCGCAGTATAGACTTGGGAAATATTGACACCGAATACGAGTGGTTCCTGCGGGGGTACACAAAAAAGATGCCTGTCGAAAACAAAATGGTTTATGAGGCGGGAGCCGGCGAGGGTGTAGGCGAACTTGAAGATGAAACTTATCAATCTCAAATAATTGCGAGGGTACTGTAATGAATATTGATTCCGTTTTAGATCTCTCCATTGATTATTTACGAGCCGGAGTAAAACTTCAGGCCAAAAATGCCGAACTTAAAAAGCCGGTTCAGCTTAGCGTTATTGTGCCCGTTTATAACGCCATGCCGTATTTTGCGGAATGTATGCATTCCCTGTTGAACCAAACATTNNTTATGGAGATTATTATAGTCAATGACGGTTCTACCGACGGAAGCGGAGAGTTTGCCGAGATAATTGCCGAAAACTTCGGGAACGTCCGGGTAATCAGGCAAAAAAAAGCCGGTGTCAGCGCCGCAAGAAATGCGGGAATTGACGCCGCCCGGGGGGAATACATAGGCTTTACGGATGCCGACGACTTTGTTGAGCCGGATATGTATGAGAAAATGCTNNGTTGTAAGCGCTCGCTTTAAATGCATCGGTTCGGAATGCAGCTCACACGCTGACGCAGCTCCGCTTTTTGAGGCTCCGACCCTTTTAAACCGTGATGATATGGCTAAACTTTTGCCCGAAATGAACACGAACAAGGTTTTTCATTTTTGCTGGCGGAATATTTTCAGCAAAACCCTGCTTAAAAGTGAAAAAATCAGGTTTAACGAAAATATTTTTGTGGGGGAGGACACCCTTTTTAATATGCGGGCTTTGCTCTTTTGCCGAACGGCGCTGATGCTGCCTGACGTCCTTTATAATTACAGACTGCATAAAGACAGCTGTATGAGAAGCGGCAAACACAAACCTTTTCTTTTAAAATCTTTATCGCTCCAGTACGATGAAAAATTGAAGCTTGTTGACAAGCATTTTTTCTCAGTTAAGAATCTATACCTGCAAAAAACGGCGGAAGACACATTAAAAGCTAAAGTTCCGTTTCTTGTAAAAAATATTTATTCCGACGCCACCCTCAACCAAAAGGCGGAACTGCAAAAGATTTTCGCCTCAGATATGGTCAAGGACGCCTTTATGCATTTTGATATCAATTCTTTCAGAAGCAAGTCTTTGGATTGGCTGATGCTTCGGTTTGCAAAAAATAACCGTTTTACTCTTGCACACCTGATTTGCAGGCACATACTTTATAAGACACAATAAAAATATTTTTGGGGGTGGACCGTGAAATTTTTAAGAAAAAAATTAAGCAGTACCTATTTGAGGGAAAGGATTGTCTGGACTGCCATAATCTTCTTTGTATTGTTTTTCGGCACCGTGCTTGTCAGCTATTTCTTTCTTCCTGAAGGACTGCTGAAAAACAAAAATCCGTTGCAGAGTTGGGGAACTTCGGATAATACGCTTATCCTTGCCTTGCAGATATTCTTTTATAACCTGTTGTCGGTATTGATTATATCTCTGGCAAGTTTGTTCGCTAATAAAAAGACCGACGAAAGCAATTATCTTTCCGTCGGTTATATGGTCTTTTTCACCCTGATTACTATCAACAGCATCGTACTCGGCACCTGGTCTTTTTCCGTGGAGAGCGAAGCCGTTCCTCTCTTTGAGAGAATCATCTGCACATTTGACCCCATACACAGGGCGGGACTGTGGGAGATGGCAGGACAATTACTGATAACCTGCGCCGCGGCTCATATTGCCGTTATACGGAGTTGCGGAAAGGACACGGTTAAAAGAAAATTCAAAGAAATCCAATTAACAAAACCGGAAAAAGCGGCATTGGTGATTGGAATCGCATTCGTATTAATCGGCGCCGTTGTGGAAAGCTTTGCCATACATACTTTAGGGTAACACACTTTCGTTTGCAAAATTATATCAGCACTTCGTTATTAAGAAATGTCTTATTAACGGGGTGCTGTTTCCGTTTGATTTTTTAAATCAAGCAGAACTTCAACATATTCGTCAGGCAGATCCGCATGTATATCATGGTTGGATTTAAAGCCGCCGGCATATTTGCCGTTAGGCACCAAATCAACAACTTTTTGCGCATCCGTTTCATCCATTGCGGCAAGCAAAATTCCGTTTTCATCATAATACCCGGGGGCAGTCAATTTGTTGGGAGCTACATGCATAACAATCGTGGGGGACTTAATTTTTTTCAGAACTTCTTCCTGGTCAAAACCGGTAAACCAGGAATAGTCGTAAAACGTCACCCCGAACCGCAAATCATAATTGCTTGTTCCGTCCTGCATACTGNNCTGGCATTCAACGCATAGATGGCATTTACTCCCAACTCGGGCGGATAGAACCATATTTTAGGAATTTGTCCGGGATGTTTATCCAGATACTTCAAGGCGGGATTTTTTATTATCTTATCCCAAGCATTGGGGTCTTTGGCGTTAAAAACCTCCTGCATATAGTCGTTGTCTAAAGAATATTCCATATAGGTATCTGTCTTATTCTGATTAAGATAATCATACATATTTTTAAAACCCAGCCACGAAACAGTTTTTTCCGCCCGTCCGGGAAGGGTGGAAAAGAAAGGCCCGTCCTCCAAGACCGCAGCTGTAATGCAGTCCGGCGCTTTAGCGGAAACATAAGCGGCAAGCAAGGCGCCCGAAGAGTGGCCGGATATGTAAACCTTTTCCTTAACAACATTTTTGATAAACCAAATTATGTCGTCCCCTATTGCCGCCGCACTATACTTGGCGGGGTTTTTAGACGACTTCCCGTGGCCGTAGTAATCAAGGGCATACACATGGAATTCTTTTGACAATTTCGGCAGCACTTTTGCATAATCGTAACAGCTTGTCTGCTGACCGTGAAGTAAAAGAAGTTTGGGGCCGTTGTCAGGCCCTTCTATATAATAAATTTCC
>DCTF01000083.1:760-10032 GCA_002329225.1 Ruminococcaceae bacterium UBA1447 | reverse complement strand
AAGCATCACCACCGTGGTTATAAATACGATTGTCTGAGGCTGTTGTTTCCATATTATAAAATCAGCAAAAGCATCAAAACAGTTTTTTAAAGGTCGTCAGTGTGGCTAAGAAAAATAAAAAGCGGAAGGTGCTCCAATTCCTTCCGCTTTTTTTGTCTTATATTTTAACAATCAGTGATCGTTTTTTACAGAAGCACGTAACATTTCAACAATCTCTTTTGTGTCCCTTGCAATGACAAGTTCCTCGTTGGTAGGAATGACATAGACCTTAACTTTTGATTCCGGTAAAGAAAGCTCACCCTCTTTGCCTTTAATAAGTTCTTTGTTCAATTCCTCGTCGATTTTTATTCCCAAGTATGAAAGGTTGTTGCAAACATGGGAACGCAGATCAAAAGTGTTTTCACCAATGCCCCCGGTAAATACGATTGCATCTACACCGTTTAAGGCGGCAACATAACTGCCGATAAACTTTCGGATTTGATAGCGCTGCATAGATCTTGCCAAGGCGGCTCTTTTATTCCCGGTGTTCATGGCGGCAATCAGATCCCCGTCATCGCTGGAGATTCCGGAAATTCCAAACATACCCGACTTTTTATTGAGGATGGTGTCCGTTTCCTCGGGTGTCCAACCTTCTTTTTCCTGCAAATAAAGCACTGCGGAAGGGTCAATACCGCCGCTTCTGGTGCCCATCATAAAACCGTCAAGGGGGGTCAATCCCATGCTTGTGTCAATCACCTTGCCGTTTTTTATAGCGGATATTGAGCAACCGTTACCCAAGTGGCAGGTTATTAACTTGAGTGTTTCAATATCTTTATCCATCAGTTTTGCACATCTCTGGCTGACAAACCTGTGGGAAGTGCCGTGAAAACCGTATTTGCGAAGTTTGTATTTTTCGTAATACTCATAAGGAATAGCGAACATATAGGCTTCAGGCGGCATTGTGGAATGAAAAGCGTTGTCAAAAACCACTACACCCGGTACTTCGTTACCGAGCACATTGCGGCAGGCACGTATTCCCTGAATATGCGCGGGGTTATGTAATGGTGCCAGGTCACTAAGCTCTCCTATGGCATCTATGACCTCGTCGGTAATCAAAACGCTGGCATTAAAAACCGAGCCGCCCTGAACAACCCGGTGTCCGACGGCCACAATCTCTTTCATATCGTCAATAACCTTACACTCCCCGGAGGTTAGCACTCTTTCGACCTCTTTAAAAGCTTCAGTGTGGGTGTTAAGGGTTATGTCGTAGGAAACCTTACAACCAAGGTGGTTTGAAGCGGTGACTTTGCCGCCGAGGCCTATTCTTTCGCAAATGCCTTTAGCCAGAACCACTTCATTGGTCATGCTTATCAGTTGATACTTCATCGAAGAACTGCCTGCATTGATTACAAGAATTTTCAAATTATCCGCCTCCATTAATAGTTGAACTTGTATTAAACTTGATATATTATATATAAATAACGGCGGGAATACAACCACAAACCCGCTAAATTGAGAGAAGGGGTATGAAAATGAAAGACTTTTTTCCATCTGTTCCGGTTGTTCGCTATGAAGGTCCGAAGTCCGGAAACCCGTTTTCATTTCGCTATTATAATCCTGAAGAAAACATCGGCGGTAAATCAATGCGCGAGCATTTAAGGTTTGCCGTTTCTTATTGGCACACTCTTTGCGGGGAAGGAACGGATATGTTCGGCTCAGGTACGGCGGACAAAAGTTTTGGAGGCACTGCTCCAATGGAAGTGGCCAGAAATAAAGCCCTTGCCTGCTTTGAGATCCTGGACAAGCTTTCAATTGATTACTTTTGTTTTCATGACAGGGATATTGCCCCCGAAGGTGAAACTCTCAGTGAAACGAATGCGAGACTTGACGAAATAGTTCCCTTTATTCAGGACTTAATGAAAAAGGGTAATAAAAAGTTGCTCTGGGGTACCGCAAACTGTTTCAGCAATCCGAGATATATGCACGGAGCCGGTACGGCATGTAATCCTGAAGTCTTTGCTTTTGCTGCCGCACAGATTAAAAAGGCTCTTGAAATAACCGTTAAACTCGGTGGCGAGGGCTATGTGTTTTGGGGAGGAAGAGAAGGTTATGAAACACTGCTCAACACCGATATGGAGTTGGAACTTGACAATCTGGCGCGTTTGCTCCGCTTGGCTGTGGATTACGGCAGAAGTATCGGCTTTAAAGGCTTCTATTATATAGAGCCTAAGCCAAAAGAGCCCACAAAACATCAGTATGATTTTGATGTTGCTTCCGTGTTGGCCTTTTTGCGCCGCTACGGGCTTGAAAAGGATTTTAAAATGAATGTGGAAGCTAATCATGCTACTTTAGCTCAACACAGTTTTCAACATGAATTACGCATGGCACGCATCAACGGCGCTTTCGGTTCCATTGATGCCAATCAGGGTGATATGCTTTTGGGATGGGATACCGACCAGTTCCCCACAAATGTTTATGAAACCACCCTTTGTATGCTTGAAGTATTAAAAGCCGGAGGCTTTACCCATGGAGGTCTGAATTTCGATGCCAAAGCGCGCAGAGGCTCTTTTACTCATGAGGATATTTTCCACGCATATATAGCCGGTATGGACGCCTTTGCTCTCGGCTTACGCTTTGCCGTAAGAATAATTGAAGACGGCAGGTTGGATGAGTTTGTGGAAAAACGTTATTCCGGCTACAAAAACGGTATCGGTGCCGACATAATCAGCGGTAAAGCGACGATGGCGGATTTGGAAGCCTATGCGCTTAACAAGGGTGATGTTCTGGATTGCCTTGAAAGCGGTAGACAGGAATATCTGGAAAATCTTATAAACAATTTGATGTTCGAACTTTAATTTTTATCCTTTAGATGTTGCCTGTTACTTTTTACGCATTACTACATAATGACGGAGGTAAGAATGAAGTATTTACTCGGTATTGATATCGGAACATCGGGTACAAAAACAGTGCTGTTTAAGCAAAACGGAGAACCTGTTGCTTCCTCCACAAAAGACTATCCGCTGTTTCAGCCCGCCAACGGTTATGCTGAGCAGGAACCCGAGCATTGGTGGGAAGCGGCTGTTTGTACCGTCTCGGATGTTCTGAAAAAGAGCGGTGTGAACGCCGGGGATATAGCCGGAATAGGTCTGTCCGGTCAAATGCACGGCCTTGTAATGCTTGATGAAAACGGCGATGTATTACGCCGCTCAATTATCTGGTGTGACCAGAGGACAGCCGCTCAGTGCGAAGAGATAACACGAAGAGTAGGGGCGAACCGCCTTATTGAGATTACGGCAAACCCGGCATTGACGGGTTTTACGGCTTCAAAGATTTTGTGGGTGCGTGCAAACGAACCTGAAGTATATGAAAAGTGCAGGCATATCCTTCTGCCGAAAGATTACATAAGGTATAAACTTACGGGCGAATTTGCGACGGAAGTTTCCGATGCCTCGGGAATGCAGTTGTTGGATGTACCCAAACGAAAATGGTCCGATGAAGTTTTNNGATGGTCTGAAGAAGTGCTCACAAAACTTGAAATTGATATAAGCCTTTTGGCTAAGGTTTATGAATCCCCGGATATAACGGGCAAAATTTCCAAAGATGTTGCACGGCTTACCGGACTTAAAGAGGGTACTCCCGTTGTAGGCGGGGCAGGAGATAATGCGGCGGCAGCCGTGGGTACCGGAGTCGTGAAAGACGGTAAAGGCTTCACGACAATCGGAACAAGCGGAGTAGTTTATGCCCACACATCAGAACTCTCCATTGACGCAAAGGGGCGTGTTCATACCTTCTGCTGTGCCGTTCCCGGTGCATGGCATGTTATGGGTGTTACCCAAAGTGCAGGGCTTTCCCGCAAATGGTTCCGTGATAACTTCTGTCTTTCCGAGATTGAGGTTGCAAAAGAAACGGGTTTAGACAGCTATGACCTTATGGATATGAAAACTGCAAACTCGCCTATAGGAGCAAATAGGCTACTTTACTTACCTTATCTGATGGGGGAGCGCACGCCTCATTTGGATGCGAATGCAAGGGGCGTTTTCTTCGGTCTATCAGCCATGCATACAAAAAGCGATTTGCTNNGTTCTCCCTTAAAGACTGTCTTTCGGTTTTGGATGAAATGGGTATCTCCGTGGATAATATGGCTCTCTGTGGCGGAGGGGCTGCAAGTGTTCTATGGCGTCAACTGCTCGCGGATGTTTACGGTTGCCCGGTTAATACAATCGCCTCACCTGAAGGCCCCGCTTTGGGTGTTGCCCTTTTAGCGGCTGTAGGCACGGGGATATATTCCGATGTTGAGGAAGCCTGCTCCGCTGTAATCGAATATGGTCCCGTTTTAACTCCGGTGGCTGAAAATACAAAAGAATATGCAAACTATTACGAACTTTATAGACAACTTTATCGCGAACTGAAAAACAGCTTTGCCCGTTTAGGAACACTCTAAGAGCTTGAGTTGGAATAAGGCTTAAAATCTTGGTAATGCCAAAAAGCGCCCTGATTTTAATTTACGAAGGATAATGGTGTGAAAACAGCCGGAATAGTAGCTGAATATAACCCTTTTCATTTAGGGCATGCCTATCATCTTGAACAAACCAAATCATTCGGAGCTACACATACGGTAGCGGTTATGAGCGGTAACTTTGTTCAGCGGGGTGAACCTGCTTTTGCTTTAAAACAGTCCCGTGTTAAGGCCGCCCTTGCCTGCGGTGTGGATTTGGTAATAGAACTGCCTCTGCCTTGGGCCTGTTCGGGAGCTGAGACTTTTGCTAAAGGTGCGGTGGGGTTGCTTAACGCACTGGGATTTTTGGACTGTCTCAGCTTTGGCAGTGAAAGCGGGGATGTAGAATTGTTGCAAAAAGCGGCCCGGGCTGTTGATTCGGAGGAACTGAACGGCAGTGTGATTAAAGATTATATTGATAGCGGAATGACCTTTGCCGCCGCAAGAGAAACTGCTGTTGCCGAGCTTTACGGGGATGAATTGTCTCAACTGCTCAAAACACCGAATGATATTCTTGCGGTGGAATATATCAGGGCGCTTGACACTTTGGGTTCCGGACTTGTTCCGTTGGCTGTCAAACGAAGAGGAGCCGGACATGATGAAGAAAAAGTTTGCGGCGGCTTTGCCAGTGCCTCACGGATACGGGAAAGTATTGTGGTCGGAAACGCATATAAAACCTTGCTCCCGCCGGTGTCTTATAACTCAATTCAAAGTGAATTGGAAGAAAAACGGGCTCCTGCCATATATGAGCGGCTTGAGACGGCGGTCTTGTATTCCATGCGCTCAAAGTCTCCAGAAGAAATTGCCGATGCACCTGATGTATCTGAGGGTATTGAGAACAGAATAGCCAAGGCTGCAAAAGAAGCGCTTACTCTGGAGGAACTGTTTTCAAAGACAAAAACAAAACGTTATACTCATGCGAGAATTAGGCGCATTGTCTTATGCAGTTTTTTGGGGATAAAAAAAGAAGATAATGAGGGTATGCCCCCATATATCCGTGTTTTAGGTTTCGGAACGGAAGGAAAAAAGCTGCTGAGTAAAGCAAGAAAATCGGCATCACTGCCGATAATTATGAAGTCTTCCGATATTCTGAAACTCGATGAAAATGCAAAACATATCTTCGATTTGGAATGCCGCAGTACCGATATATATGCTTTGGCTCTGCCCCGGGTATTGCCCTGCGGGCTTGAGCGGAAACTGACGCCGGTTATTTTTGAGAATGAGGAATGACATGCAGCTTGAAATAAGGTCACAAAAAAAGGCCGAAAAAGTCTCCGTGAATATGGGGGATAATCTTTTAAACGTGTTAACCGACCGTGGTTATGATGTTAATGCTGTATGCGGCGGTAACGGAAGCTGCTTTAAGTGCAAAGTTAAAGTGCTGTATCCGCAAATTAAACCGACTGAAAGAGAAATAAAAAATCTGTCTAGTGAAGAAGTTGAGTCGGGTATACGTTTAGCCTGCGGAGTTGTGTTAAATGAAAATACGGGCGTAGAGATTATTTCCGCCGGTAAGATTAACGTGCTGCAACCTGCAAAGGGAAAAACTGTAAATAAGAGCGGTAAAATCAGGGCAGTTGCAGATATTGGCACAACAACTGT
Source organism: Ruminococcaceae bacterium UBA1447 (assembly GCA_002329225.1). Lineage (GTDB taxonomy): Bacteria > Bacillota > Clostridia > Oscillospirales > Acutalibacteraceae > UBA1447. The sequence goes on along the minus strand of DCTF01000083.1, from coordinate 3,956 downwards.
GGTCTGTGCCCTTATAGGTGAAAGTAACGAGATTATCGGCACCGTAGGCGAAAAAAACAGACAGGCGGTTTATGGCGCCGATGTGATTTCAAGGATTAAATATGTGATTAACGGCGGCTTACCGGAGCTGCATCGGGTTTTAATTGAGCAAATCGGCTCATTACTGGTGGAACTGATTAGAACTCACGGTGTAAAAACTTTGGAAGACTTGACCGTGGCGGGCAACACTACCATGATGCACTTGTTCTTCAACCGTGATTGTTCCGGCATGGGCTTTGCTCCTTATACTGCGGATTTTCTCNNAAGACCTCGGTTTGGATCTGGATATCACGGTACGCTCTTTGCCATGCATAGCGGCTTTTGCCGGAGCGGATTTAACTGCCGGTATTGTCAGTGAATGCCGTGACAGTGAAAAATACACCTTGCTGATCGATTTGGGTACCAATGCGGAATTGGCGTTGTTCAATTCAAAACAGCTCCTGGTTTCTTCCGCTGCGGCAGGCCCCGCCTTTGAAGGTGCCGGAATTAAGCAGGGAATGGCGGCGATACCCGGGGCTATAAGCTCCTTTGAACTCCTCGGAGGTTTCGGCAGAATAAAAACAATCGGTAATGAAGTTCCTGTCGGAATCTGCGGCTCGGGCCTGATTGACGTGGTGGCGGAACTGTTAAATAACAATATGATTGACGAAACCGGTTTGTTAAAGACCGGTCCTTCCTATGAGATTTATGACGATGTAAGCGTATATGCTGAAGATATTCGTGAAATTCAGCTTGCTAAAGCTGCCATAGCCTCGGCAATTGATATACTTATTGTAACCGCGGGGTTGAAAGAAAGCGGCATTGAACGGGTGCTGATAAGCGGCGGATTCGGCAGCTTTATTAATGCCCGAAATGCAGCCGGAATAGGTCTTATTCCCCATGAATTGCACAAGAGAACAGCCGCAGCGGGCAATACATGCCTCACAGGGGCTATACTTTGCTCCGCAAATCCGGATAAAATGGCATTAGCCGAAAAAATTGCCGCAACCGCTAATTATGTGGATTTGGCCGGTAGCGCCGAGTTTGCTCAAAGATATGTGGATAACATTATGTTTTAATTTTAGCACTGTATATCAGTTTTGTTGTTCCGCATCCGTTTGTAAAGTTTTCCCTTCGCAACAGTCACCTTCGACAGCGGTGAGGAGCACCTTGAAAAATTTGCCTTTTTTCAGTTTTTTACCTTTTATAATAACCGGCGTGTAATTGAGCGTGAAGCCAACGGTATCTTTTGTTGCGGTGGCTTCTTCCGCCAGAATTATAACGGTTTTTCCGACCTGTTTTTTAAGGAAGTTATCCCTCATACTTTGTGCAGCTGCGAGCATTTTGCTGCTGCGCTCTTCTTTTTCCTTTTTACTGATTTGATCCGGCATCTCGGCCGCCTTTGTACCGGGCCGAGGAGAGTAGGGGAAAACATGAACTTTCGCAAAACCGATTCTATTTACGAAGGCAAGCGATTCATCAAACTCTTCTCTTGCCTCCCCGGGAAAACCCACTATGACATCGGTGGTCAGGGAGCAATCGGGAAAAGTGCTGCGAAGTGTTTGACAAAGGCTTTCATACATTACTGTGGTATATTTTCTATTCATCCTTTTTAATGTTTTATCACATCCGCTTTGTAACGACAAATGAAAATGGGGACAGAGCTTCGGATATTTACTTAATTGCTCAATCAAACCTTCGGTCATCCTGTCCGGTTCTAAAGAACCCAGGCGTATTCGGCTTATTCNNAATAAGAACTCTCTCTGCCGAAGGTTGTGAGGTTTATACCTACAAATACTATTTCCTTAAAACCGGCTGTTTCAAGAGCATTAATCTCAGCCTTAACCTTTTCAAGGTCCTTTGAGCGCACTGGGCCTCTTGCGGTGGGGATAATACAATATGAGCAATAGTTATCACAGCCTTCCTGAATTTTCACCGCTGCCCTCGTCCGTTCCTGAAAAGCTGAAATACCGCAATCGCACAAAATGGTGTCATGACACAGTTCATGGGGAATAATGTTTGATAAATGTTGCCTTGTTAAAGAATGTTCGTTCAATAAACGGGGCAAATCGGGGTAGTTGCTGTTCCCTATAACTATATCCGCCTCGGGGAGATCTTTTGCTATCTCGGGGTAAACTTGTGGCAAACAGCCGGTCAGAACTACAACGCTCTGCGGATGCTTGCGTTTAAAACTTTTTACAGTTTGTCTGGTTTTACGGTCGCTTTCAGCAGTAACTGTGCAGGAGTTAACAACATACACATCCGCAGATTCTTTCGGCTGTACAACCTCAAACCCGTCATTAGACAATAATTCCATACAAAGTTGTGTATCATATTGATTAACTTTGCACCCAAGTGTAAAAAATGCAACTTTCACTTAAAATTCTCCGGTTAAAAGTATAAAGTTATTTTAGGACATATAAAGAGAAAATTGAATAAAAAAATCGGTCCGGGAAAAAATATGTTCCGTACTTATTGTAAAGCACAGGGGAATCGTTTACAATAGAAACTACAAAAGACTTGATAATGAATTGGAGGCTTTCTCTTGTCCCTTGAACTGATTGATAAGTGTACGGATGGCTTTATTCCATCCGAAGTAATGGAAAAAACATTGAGTGATACCCTCAAAGCCGGGGAGCAATTGAGTGCCGGCACGGGAGCCGGTGCCGATTATCTCGGTTGGATGGATCTTCCTTTAAATTATGATAAGGCGGAGTTTTCAGCAATTAAGACTGCAGCAAAAAAGATTGCTGAACATTCCGAGGTTTTTGTAGTTATCGGAATAGGCGGCTCTTATCTCGGCGCACGTGCGGTAATAGAGTCTATAAAAACCTGTTATCACAACGATTTGCATGGTAAAAATCCTGCGGTTTATTTTGCGGGCAATTCTATTTCGCCCTCTGAACTTTCTGCTGTTCTTAAAATATGCATGGATAAAGACTTTTCCATTAATGTGATTTCAAAGTCGGGTACAACAACCGAACCGGCCATAGCATTCCGTGCTTTTAGGAATTTACTCTACAAAAAGTACGGTGAAGAAGCGGCAGTAGAGCGTATTTTTATTACAACAGATAAATCAAGAGGAACTCTTAAGCAATTGGCCGATAAAGCCGGATATCAGACTTTTGTCGTGCCTGATGATATCGGCGGCAGGTATTCCGTCCTTACTGCCGTCGGT
>DCTF01000083.1:0-733 GCA_002329225.1 Ruminococcaceae bacterium UBA1447 | reverse complement strand
GATATTTCTGAAAACGCCTGTTACCGTTATGCGGCTTTACGTAACGCCCTTTACCGCAGCGGAAAAAAAATTGAAATGCTTACCTGTTTTGAACCCTCTTTTACTATGATGGGGGAATGGTTCAAACAGCTTTTCGGTGAAAGTGAAGGGAAAGACGGCAAGGGTATTTTCCCTGCTTCCGCTATGTTTTCTACGGACTTGCATTCCATGGGTCAATATGTTCAGCAAGGCGAACGCATTCTGTTTGAAACCCATGTGGTTTTTGAAGACACCGGCGAGGATATTATTTTACCCGCCGATATCACGGATGCCGATGGCCTGAATTTCCTTGCCGGCAAACCTCTGTCTCAAATTAACCGCAAGGCTTTTAAGGGAACTCTTATTGCCCACTATGACGGCGGAGTACCATGTATTGTCCTTAGTTTACCTAAAATGGACGAATATAACCTCGGCTGGCTTATTTACTTTTTCGAAAAAGCCTGCGGCATTTCCGGTTACGTGCTTGGTGTTAATCCCTTTGACCAGCCGGGGGTAGAGATGTACAAAAAAAATATGTTTGCACTTTTAGGTAAACCGGGTTTTGAAGATTTATGCGAAGAATTGGAAGAAAGACTTTCTATAATAAAATGAGGGGGTAATCAAAAAATGATTTCTTTAATTGTAGGTAAGAAAGGCTCAGGTAAAACAAAAAAACTGATTGAAATGGTAAACAATGCTGTTGTCGATGCTAAAG
>DCTF01000133.1:471-3670 GCA_002329225.1 Ruminococcaceae bacterium UBA1447 | reverse complement strand
AGTGGCGCACTTGACTTGACAATTCATCATAAGTTAAAATAAGTTTGGTTATAAGAGAACAATTTATAATGCTGACAGGAATGTTTAGATGAAGTCATTGCCGATAGTTTTGTCCTTTTATAAAAAATACAGACGAGAATGGAAACGGCTGCAAAAAAGGATTCACTTGCCCTGCAATACCCCCTTTGGTACAATATGAGCAGGAAAAGATTGAAAGAGATACAATTCCGTAAAATATAAACCGTGTTACAATTCCTTTTGAAAGGAGCACACCGAATGGGCTTTTTTGATGATGACGGCGGTATGTTTGATTTGGACGGCGACGGAAAGACCTCGTGGGACGAGCGACTGCTTTCCGATATACTTGAGTATCAGATATTTGAAGAAATCATGGGGGAAGATGAAGCTGACAGTGACTCCGATGATTATGACACTGAATCGGAAGAGGAGGAAACGTTAGAGGAAGAAGAAACGGAAGAGGAAGCGGAAGAGGATTGGCGTGAAGATTGCGAAGACGGCTCGGAGTACAATCTTTTTCCCGAGTATTACGACACCGCTGAGGAATACGAGGAAGCGTTGGCGGAAGCGAAATCGGAATGGCGTTATGACTGTGAAGACAGTTCGGAGTACGATATTGACCCGGAGGATTATGATAGCGAAGAGGAGTATGAGGAGGCTTTAGAGGAGGCAAGGCTCGGCTATTATTATGATGACGAAAGTGATGATGACGCGGAAATTTCCCCGGAAGATTTTCCGAACAGACGTCGGTACAATGCGGCTTGTATTCTGGCGGATGATAATTACTTTTATGCGAACGATGAGCGAGGCAGAAGATTAAAAGCTGCCGCTAAATTTGTTATTGAAAATGCTGACAGGATTTTTGCGGCAAATTATTTATCCCATGACTACGGTTTTCTATATGCCCAGGCAATAAAGGATAATTTTAAACTCCCTTGCTCTCTGCCTGACGAAGATGAGAAACCGGAAATGGAGCTTTACGAGATTCTTATTAAAATAGCCAAGCGCAATGTGGATTTGGCATTTGAAATCTGGCTATGGTGCCTGGACAGATTTTTGCCCTATGCGGAGTATTATGAGTTCAGCGCTACGGATTTGACGATGTTTGTTATCGGTAACATTTATTCCGGATTCCCCGATGGTTTCAGAATTAAATTGCTGAATTATCTGAATGATAATAAGAACTTTTTGCAAATGATAATGTCGGCCTATGATGAAACATCAACAGATATCCGGAGATTGATTGCGCAAGCAATTGAAGAAAAGTTATATAATGCGGCTTACGGACTTTTCAAGGCTGAACTCAAAAAGGCCGGTAATAAATGGAGAGATATTAACGACACCACTTCGGCGGTTATCAGCGGCTGTAAAAATTATTATGAACTTGAATCTGTGGAATATTTCAGGGACAATCTTTTTCCGCTTGTAAAAGCAATACCGTTAGGCATGGTTCGTGATGAAATACAGGAATGGGAAGAAGAAATTGCCGATTATATAACTCTGGTTGAAAGCCAGTGCGAAAAGTACGCTTATTCGCGTAAAAATGCCTGGCGCAACTCCGTTCCTGACGGCAAACCGTACGGATTGGACCCCGTTTATTACGATACGGAACAGGAATACCTTGAAGCTTTTAATGATGAAAAATACGGTTGGCGCAAATGGCAAACCGGCCGGGAAAATTACGGTCTGGATGTTAACGACTTTGAAACTCTGGCAGAATTTATTGAAGCTAAAAATGCCAAGGCTAAAGAAGTTCGGCAACGGGAACAGGACGAAAAGATAAAAAAGAGACAGCTTGATGAAGAGTCAAAAGTGCAGGAACGCCTCGACGATAAAAAAGTCTATACCTATTGCGGTGTGCTGCTTCCCTTTTCTTCCCGCCCGTATTCCTTCAGGACTGAAGACCGAACAATCGGTATCGGTGATACGGTTATAGTTCCTACCGGGGAAAATGAAAAAGAAGTTGAAGGTAAGGTGGTATCGGTCGGTCAGTATTTAAGGCTGAGTGTACCGTATCCGGTAGAAAAAACAAAGCTGATAATCCGAAAGTTGGAAAATCAGCCGGAGTAACCCCTGTTTTTTACTGTCAACCTACAGTAAACAGGTAAAATAACTGTCATTCAGGCATAAGGAGGGATTTTTTATGGTAACAGCCGCTATATTTGCCGGCGGTACCGGCTCCCGTTTGGGCGGGCCGGTTCCCAAGCAATATCTGCCCCTTGGGGGCAAGCCCGTTATTATCAGGGCTGCGGAAAAATTTATTGCCCACCCGGAGGTGGACCTGGTTCTGGTGCTCTGTTCCGCCGATTGGCTGGAACACACCCGGCAACTGTTCGCGGATGAATTCGGTTTGAATGAGAGGATAGTCTTTATCCCCGGTGGCGCCGACCGTAACGGAACCCTGCACTGCGCCCTGAATTATATGGAAGAAAACGGCCTGACAGATCCCTCCGCAATTATTCTGACCCATGATGCCGCCCGCCCTCTGGTCAGCAGCCGCATTATAACCGAAAACATAGCCGCCGCCCGCAAGTACGGCGCCTGCGGTACCTATATCCCCGCCGGGGATACCATTGCTCAAAGTGAAGACGGTGAAGTTGTGAGTTTTGTTCCGCCTCGTTCCCAAATGCTCCAAACTCAAACACCCCAGTCCTTTAATGTTCAAAAGCTGAAAACTCTTTTAGACTCCCTGACAAAAAAAGAGCAGGCAGCCCTTACGGACGCCTGCATGATTTTTACCTTAAAAGGTGAGCCGATACACATTGTTCCCGGCCATGTTTATAACATTAAAATTACCTATCCGCTGGACCTTGAAGCGGCAGAGGCGCTTTGGCAAGCCGGAGCGGCGGAATAAGACTGATCACTCCGCCTTCCCCAACTGCTTGCCAAGCTGATTGCCGTAAACGCAGGCGCCCGTTATCAGCACCCCCTGCACGGCGGAGGCAGCCGAAAAGCCCATAAGCCCGAAGCTTGCCGCCAGACCTATGGGCAGCAAAATGATGGGGATATATTTGTCCGGCACCCGCTTTGCGTCTTTAAGAATCATGCCGATAATGTAAAGCATGGGGATAAGTATCAGCCCCCGTTCGAATATCAGTGAAGTTATTTCCATATTTTATCCTTCCTTTTTTTATTAAATACCCGCCCCGAAAGCCGGAGCGGGCTTTTTGTTTTTACCGAA
>DCTF01000133.1:0-461 GCA_002329225.1 Ruminococcaceae bacterium UBA1447 | reverse complement strand
TGGAGCAGAGCGTCTGCCGAGTTTATCCAACCCGTAACGTTTTTTGATATGGGGAGCCGCCCTACAAACTCTTTGCTCAGAGTTATTCTAAGGCGGTTGAGTATTAAAATCCCGTCATACAGGCGGTACTCGCCCGTAATGTTCCTGACCGGCCTTTTGGCGGAAGATGAAACGAACAGGGGAGCGTTCCTTAATCTCACCTTCTGTCCGGNNTGCAACTCTTTTTTCGGGAGTTTTTTAAGCCCCAAAAAGTTTATCAATGCCAGGGCGTAAGCCTCGCCCTCTTTTTTCAGTTTTTCATCGCTGTCTATAATCTTTCTGTCCGTTGCGTTGTCAACAAAGGCAAATTCTCCCAGCACGGCGGGGATGCCGTTTTTAGCGTTAATGCGGCATACGCCGAAGTTATAGCTTTTTTCACTGCTCGGTTTAATCCCTCTGCTGTTTTGCCCCAGGGCCTTGAA
>DCTF01000163.1:21841-27701 GCA_002329225.1 Ruminococcaceae bacterium UBA1447 | reverse complement strand
CGCACTTCATTTTACAATGTATCGATTCCAAAAAATATCGTCTGTCCATTGCTTAAATTTTTCACATCATCCATTCTTATATTTTTGCTAATATTTGTAGATATATGCAAAGAGGTATTATATTCTTTAGTGTGTATTTCGGCGAAAATGTTTTCTCCCGTATCAGTAACCTCAACATCAATTACAGTTGCTGTATAAAATGTTGTTGTATCTTCTGTTTGTTTATCGATTTTACTCATAGAAACTATAAGTCCTATCGTTGCAACAAAAAACAGTAAGGACACAATCATAATAACGATTTTGATTTTCAACTTTTTCATTTTGCCATCACCTCCATTAATATGCTGGTACACCGTAACGGCTAGATACAGAATATGCTCCTCTTTCCCAAAAAACAGATAATTGTATAAATAAACTTGACGGGGGCTTATTCATATTACTCAAACCCAAATAAGAATTCGTTATCAACTTCCGCCTTGATTCTGTTCAAAAATTGCTTATATGATTTTTCTGTACTTTCCACTATTATTTTTTTACCCGAGACTGTTTTAATAATAATTCTTTCCGATTTCAAGTTGTTGTTCTTTACTTGACGCTTTGCTGAAACAATCTCACTAAAAGTAAAAACAATTGGTCTTCCGAATACATTTTGAACAGTAACTTTTTCATCTTGCACATACACTTTAAATCTGAGAGTTTTAAGTGCCAAATATGTCCCAATCCAAATTCCCAGTCCGAAAGTCACATAAAAAATCACATGCGGCGGGGTCGGTGAGAGAATGGTAAAACCAATTATAACAGCAATACATGTAATGTCGAGCAATAATCCAACGCCAAGAACAATGCTTGGGAGTTCAACAACAAATTGTCTGTCATTAGACTTGTTTTCTGCTGAAACTTTTGACTTGTTTAATATTGAAATAATAATCATTATAAAGGTCGGGATAAATATAGCCGACAATAATGTGCTTATATACATATCCATTTTTTTCATCTCCTCACGGCGAACACCAATAGCATGATTCTGTCGGTGTCGGTATTTGGTCATACATTTCCCATGAACTTTCAAGAAAGCTCTTTGCCCCCATACCAGAGGCTAAACCGAGATCTGATATAAAATTTGACGCAACACCCTTGCAGAAAACCTTGGTAGACATTCTTGATGCGGTTTGGTTCTTTAATTTTGTCAACCCAGACTTAAAAACTGCCCCCATACTATTTCTTCCGGCTGTAATACCAGAAATTTTAATTTGAACTACTTTACTTACAACAGCACCTATAGTTGCATCCACAACAGTATTCTTTGTTATCTGCGCTATGGTACGCTTTTTTCTACCAGTTTTTACATTGCAATGATACGCCTTGGTTCGGCTACTTGGCAAGGGAATCCGCTCTCACCTCAAATTCTGCTTTGTCAATAATCCTGACTTATACATTTAAAAAATCAAATAACCCTGTTCTTTCCACACTTTAAGTGTCATTTCCGCATTAAATGATATAATTGGATCCTTATCTTTAGATATGCTCTTCAGAATTTTTTTTGCGGCGTCAACATTTACATTTAATCCCAAACTATGTGCCGCAGCGGTAGATTTAACCCACGGATCTTCATGATTCATTAACTCAAGATAAAAGTGTTGAGCAGAAGATATATCATTATCAAACAAATGATATATTTTTGATAATTCATCCATTGCTTTATTATTCTTTTTCACACCTTCTTTAGTTAATCCACCCCGTAACATACACAGCTCTACGAATTTTTTTTTTATATTGTCCATTAAATTTTAACCCCGAATTTTCGTAGTATTTTTATTCCATATTCATACTGTTTTTGGAAGCTTTGCCCCGCAAGCCAATCTCTTACCGTTTTCCCCTGAGTAAAATCAAATTTTGAACTATAATGCGCACTGACTTTCTGATGAACACTTTTTACTGATATTAATCGCATTGTTGGAATTTTTTACCCGGCTATTAGAAAATCCAGATTTAGTTCTTTGGCACTGCTCAAGAAACGGATTTGTTTACCACTTCCAGAGCTTATCGGGATATTCTTTCTAATAAAAACACAACTAAACTCCGTCAAGCGATACATGAGTTAACTTAATGACAGTGGGAGAAAAATACTCCTCCAGAGCATATCCCCCGCACGAATGTTTTCTATGTCCACATGTCCCGAAGATGCAAGTATTGATGTGCCTGCGACAAAACATAGATTACTTCTTAATCCTCCCGTTATGATGCCTGTTATGGCTCCCACCATATACCCGGAGACTGCGCCATACCATCTCCAACTACTTGAACATTGACACGCTCACGCCGTTAATCCTGAATAAGCTCATTGAGAAGATTCGGGTTGGCAACAATGAAAAGATTACCGGACAGGAAGTTCAGGAAATTACCATTGTGTGGAGGTTTGCGGGGGAGGTTTAGGGATTATCCCAGAGCTACCAAACGGTGGCTCTGGGTATTAAAATCATTTAGAAATTGATACTTTTTCGCCGTTAATAAGCAAGTAGTATTCGTTTGAGAAATCATCTAAAAAGAAATAAATAAAATTTGTATGCCCAACTCTAATAATATTACTTTCTACTTTTTCATCACTTCCGTCGAAAATATCAATTTCGTTTCCGTCATCTTTCAAATTGACTGTCCCGAAAACATAATAATCCTGTGTTCCCTTGACATTATATACATCGAAAAGCCCACTTTTATCGAATTTATGTGACACTATTTTTGTGGCAAAATAGCTTGGTATTTTATACCCCTTTTCAGTTTTCGGTATGATGTAGTGCCCGCCAGTACTATTCCAATTTGAGTAAATAGCCATGCAAGACTCTTTGCCGTATAAAACATCATTGACTTTACCTGAGTTTGTATAATTAAATACACTTTCTGGAGATTTGAAATTAATAAAAAGATTCTCTATTGGAAACATCCCAGAAACCGAAATCAATCCCAAACACAAAACAACTATCAAGAAGGAAACGAGTTTTTTCCTAACAATTTTTGTTTTTCTTATTTTCAGAACAACGAAAGAAGAAATAATCAACCACAATACTATTCTTAACAAATTAAATAACATTATATCCATCTCCCTTCGTTATCTAAAAGCTGGTTGATGTTGTGGTGATGAAACCCATTGTCCAGTTGTGGCAAAGATATACACAGTAGCTATACCCCAACCAGTGATACTGGCATTAGTGTAACTCGTGACATCTGTACTCTCCTCATCCCATTTAACAGTAGAAGAACCCTCAAAACCTACTTTGAATTGTGAAATATCCGCACTTATACCAAACGCATTAGTTGTGTCTCCATTTTTTATTGAACCACTTATTCCAATATCATCAAGACCTAAACTTATATCAAGAGTAAAACTCGTAATATTAATGGCCACCCTCAAATAATAGAGCAACTCTGTTTTTTTACCGACAATTCTCTTGTTGTTCCGCCGTTTGTTTATATAGAATTTGCTAAGTTGCATTAGTAAGTTCAAAATACTTAGGCATGTTAAATTAGAAGAGACTAATTAAAAATCATCCTCTGCCACTTTTTATACATGTTTACTAAGTCATTTTTATTATGACCGTTATCAAATATATTACATGCTATTCCGTGAACAATGAAAACAGGTTCAAAAGCTGTTTGAAAAGGTGGATTGAAATCTCTGTCTTCAAATCCCATTAAAAGAGGCATATTCGCAAAAGAGTCTTTTTTGATATCCGTATGATATCCCCAATAAATACTGTTGTTGTTCTTAACTATTGCCTCTCCGAAATACATCGCAATATCTCTAATTATGTATTCTGTTTCAAGTGAGAATTGTTCTGATTGTTCTTTTAATATAGTATCAATAAAGTCTTTTGGTTTGCTCTTTAATTGATTCCTTATTTCATTCAGTTTCTCTTTTTGCGTTTTTTCAATCTCAGCTACTTTTAAAAACCAGGTCCAAATATTAATTAAAGAATTAACAGAATAATCTAATTGCACATTTGAATACTTTGCCAAATACAGTGCTCTTTCGTTTAAATTACTCATGTGCCAATTAAAATAATTCTCTGCCTCTTTTACTGTAAATTCTTCAAACGGCTTTGCAATTGGAGGAATTAAAATATCATATATTAATTTCTTCTTCTGCCAATACATTTATCATCACCTCGTTTAACGGAAAACAACTTTTATTCCTTGCCTTGCCAACTCTTTTAATAATGGTCCCGAAGGACCTCCCGAAAAAAGACCGGCGTTTATATGGATTCGCAAAATTAGCCGGTCCGTTCGGTATGCCGTTGCTATGACACTTGTTTAGCTGACAATGCCATTGTTGATGAGGACCGGTTTTATGAGGAGAATAAAGCTCTATTGACCGTACTTGTCCTTTCTTATTGGCAGGCTTGAGTTTTCCGGCATTGTAATAACCCTATCAGCAATTTGATAAAATATTTTAATATGTTTTAGTGTTTTTTAACTCCTTGCTGTTGAAGCCTTTCTATTAGGAACTCAAGATTAGTTGCCTTTTTATCCACGAAAAAACTCTTATTCTCAGTCTTCAATGTAAGCATACTGTTACCATCCTTATAACAAACAAAATCTTTGTATTGAATTTTATATGTTCTGCCAAAACTTGTTCTATAGATTAGATAATCTTTATCGCAGAATATTCGGATTCTCCAATTCAAAGATGATGCCACAAGAAAAATACCAAGTAAAATGAAAAGACTGATTACTGTGATTGTACCTATGTTCACCGTATCGTTGGGGAATAAAAGCATCATAAAAAAACAAACCAAAAAAAATGAAGTCGATAAAAATCCAACCCACATATTCACTTTTGGCAAATGAACTAATATATGTTCTTTATTAAGGTTGTTAAGCATCTCTTTTTTATTGCTTTTTGTAATGTAAGCCAATAAAGCTCCAACTACAATTGGAATAACCGATAAGCTGATTGCCCGTATAATAATTTGTTTCACAACAGTTCACACTCCTTGCATAATTTCCATCCAGTAAATAAATATATGACTAACCGAGTCAAAAGTAAAGTTTTCAACTGCCAAATGATATATCACTGAAACATGCTATCGTTCTGCAGATTGGCTATTAAATCATTGCAGATTAACTCCGGCAAGCGGTTTTTCACTAATAGAATACCGGCCGCTACCTTTTCCTATTACCTCTTTTCTTCTTTATCCATCTTCCGAATGGTATTCCAGGCCGCGGACTCCAAAACATCAAAAAATATATTAACCGCCAGCCGAAAAAAAACAAGGAAACTCCTTTTGCAAGCATCGGCCCAACTTCATTCATCCCTAACAAAAAATACAAAACAACGCATGTAATCAAAACAATCGGGTGAATTAATAACATTACCATGTACACAGCAATTAATACTTTGGGTATTTCTTCTCGATATCTACTATAAAAAAGCCACTCTTTAAATGTTAGACCTTTTCTCCTCTTCTTTAGGGCACTGTTATTTAATTGATAACCTATTACTCCCCAAATAAACATCCGAATATAGAAAAATGACAACAGATAACAAAGCATTACAAGTAAGATTTGTCTTTCCAAACTCATAGCAGTTACCAGTTTGCCAATCGTCGATACTTGTATTTCATATAATCTGACGATGCTACGGCTTCTCCCACGATATAGAGTACATCTCTATGCAAGCCAGCCGCAAAAGCTCTATAGTATTTTGCGGTATTCTTCCCATAATATGCAAAAGCTTTTCCGGCCTCCTTAAACCCTGACTTTATTCCTTTATTTGTAGTTGAATTAATTGTTCGCTTAACCGTTTGCTTTCCAAGATTATTCAAATGTTTTGAGCCTCCTTTTTTAACCCGAAAACATTGCCGTT
>DCTF01000163.1:0-21807 GCA_002329225.1 Ruminococcaceae bacterium UBA1447 | reverse complement strand
TTTTTCATTCGCACAATATCACGAATAGTTGAGCTTGTCAATATAACAGCGGCAAATCACCCGGCGGCAATCAGGGCCGACAGCAACACGGCAATCAGGGCCGACAGCGGCTGCCGATATTGTAATTCCGATGATATTATGGTATATTTGTGACCGCTATTGAGCCTTAAAATCTTATGAACATAACAAAAGGGAGGATTTTACCGTGAATATAATTAAAGACATCGCCTTGGCGGAAGAAGGGCAAAAAAAGATCGACTGGGTAAAGGCGAATATGCCTTTGCTGCGCAGTTTGGAAGAAACTTTTACCAAAACAAAACCCTTTGCGGGTTTGAAGGTTGCACTTTCCATTCATCTGGAGGCTAAAACAGCCTATCTTTGCCTAGTTTTAGCCGCCGGCGGAGCACAGATGTTTGTTACGGGCAGCAATCCTCTCTCCACTCAGGATGATGTGGCGGCTGCTTTGGCTCAGCAGGGCCTTAATGTTTTTGCCATATACGGTGCAAGTCATGACGAATATATGGAACATCTCGGAAAAGTTATTGAAGCGGGGCCCAACATAATAGTTGATGACGGCGGAGATCTTGTTAACCTTATTCATAATGAGTACAAAGAACTTCTGCCCGGAGTTCTGGGCGGTTGTGAGGAGACGACTACGGGAATCGGCCGTTTGGTGGCGATGGAAAAAGCGGGCAAGCTCACCTTCCCCATGATTGCGGTCAACAATGCAAAATGCAAATATCTTTTTGATAACCGTTACGGCACCGGCCAATCCGTCTGGGACGGCATTAACCGCACCACAAATCTGATTGCAGCGGGTAAAACGGTGGTAATTGCCGGTTACGGTTGGTGCGGCAAAGGTGTTGCTATGCGGGCTTTGGGCTTGGGAGCCAAAGTTATTGTTACGGAAATTGACCCGATAAAAGCCCTTGAGGCTAAGATGGACGGGTTTGAAGTTATGCCTATGAATTCGGCCGCTCCTGTCGGGGACATTTTCATTACCGTAACCGGCTGCAAAGACGTTATTACGAATAAAGATTTTGAACTGATGAAAGACGGCGCCATATTGTGCAACGCCGGGCATTTTAATGTTGAGATCGACATGGAAGGTCTTGAGAAAGCGGCGATATCGAAAAAGACACGGCGGAAAAACATAGCGGGTTATACCCTTAAAAACGGCAGATGCATAAATGTACTTGCCGAGGGGCGCCTTGACAATCTTGCCGCAGGGGACGGCCATCCGGCTGAAATCATGGATATGAGCTTTGCCATTCAGGCTTTAAGCGCCGCTTATTTGGCACGCAACAAAGGGTTGCCGACAAAAGGCGGTAAACTCATAGATGTGCCGGAAGAAATCGACCTGCAGGTTGCCCGTATGCTGTTGGATTTTTGGGGTCTCGGTATTGACGTTCTTACCCCCGAACAGGAGAAATATCTTAACAGCTTTGATATGTAAAACGCAGAAGAAGCNNATGTTAAACATCCGGCTTCTTTGCGGGAAGAAATTATGAAAAAGTCAATTGCATTCGATTTGTGTCGCTCATTGTAGTTTGAGTATAGTCCCAAGGTATTACAAGAGCATATATTAACCGTGAACAAACGGTTAACATTTTCAAGCAGAACCGGAGGAGTTCATATTGGTCAAAATTGCACCATCAATGCTTTCCTGCGATTTTTCCCGCTTCGGGGAAGAACTTATCCGCATGGAAAAAGCCGGGGCAGATCTTATTCATTTGGATGTAATGGACGGTTGTTTTGTCCCGAACATTACCTTCGGCGCTCCGATAATTAAAAGCCTGCGGCCTTTAAGCGGCATCACTTTTGATGCGCACTTAATGATTATTGAACCCCTGCGTTATATTGAAGACTTTGCGTTGGCGGGAGCCGATATTATTACCTTTAACATTGAGGCCAGGTCGCCTGTAAGTCAAACAATCAATGCAATAAAACAAGCGGGACGAAAAGCCTCCCTCTGCGTAAAACCTGGCACCCCTGTTGAGTTGCTTTTTGAACATCTCGACCTGTTGGATATGGTGCTTGTAATGACGGTGGAACCCGGTTTCGGCGGTCAGAGTTTTATTCCCGAGACCTTGACTAAAATCCGGCTTTTGCGGGAGGAATGCACTCGGCGAGGCCTTGACCTTGATATTCAGGCGGACGGCGGGATAAGCCGGCAAACCGTCGGTTCAGCTGCCCGTGCGGGTGCAAATGTTTTTGTTGCCGGCAGCGCAATCTTTAATGCGCCTCAAGCCGCAGATGCCATTGACGAGCTTCGCCTGATTGCTCAAAGGGAAATGCGGCAAAATCCGGAGGAATCCATATGACAAACACTGCGTCAAAAGATACTCTTGCGGCAAAAGAACCAAAAGAATATTTGAACTTGCTGATTATGACAATCGGCCCCCTTGTCATCGGCTGGTTTTATTACGGTTTCAGAGCGCCGGCCCTCGCCGCCGTTTGTGCAGCCACAGCGGCTTCTTGCGATTTTGCGGGCAGTTTGATAATAAAAAGCAGAAAATCCTCCTATGATTTCGGAGCCCTTTTCACCGGCATAGCCATCGCCCTAATGCTCCCCGCCAGCTTTTCATTTGTACAAGCCGCTATCGGGTCCGCTTTTGCGATAATTGTGTGTAAACTCCCCTTCGGCTCATCAAACAACTCCCCCTTTCTTCCCGCTGCCGCCGGCTTTGCTTTTCTTTGTTTGTGTTGGCCTGACGAGGTGTTCAATTATCCCCAAATTGTTGCCCGCTGGGATTTTTTACCAAAGGACACAGCTTTTATGCCGGGTGTCTCTTTAGCCGCTATGCTGAAACACGGCAATGCACCTGCTATGATGCCTTTGACGGCATTAAACGTTTTTATCGGCAATGTGCCCGGACCCATGGGCACGGGAAGTGTCTTGGTATTGGCTGCGGCAAGCTTCTATTATGTTTTTACCCGTCCCGCAGCCTTACTAAAATCTTTAGGTATGCTTTTTACCGCCGCCGTTTTTGCATTAATTTTTCCCCGGATACAGGCAGGCGCTTTTCCCCGGGTATTGTTTGAACTCTGCTCCGGCTCTCTGGTTTTCGCTTCGCTATTTTTGATTTCCGATTCTTCTATACAAAATCAAAACTCTCTCGCTTTGTTTTTGTACGGCGCTCTTGCCGGCTTAATAACCATGGTTTTACGCCATGTAGGCGTGTTTGAGGAAGGGGTCTGTTTCGGGGTTCTGCTAACCTCCGCTTTCTGGCCGTTATTTGAAAAACTGTTTTCAACTGCACTTAAGCAAACATCAAAAATAGTCAAAAAAGCATCCTCTCAACAAGGGGGTGAGGCAAATGCTTGAACCCCTTGGCAAAAAAAGAATTCCCGCCCCGCTTATTTTCCGCCGGGGTGTTTTGACCGAAAATCCCTTACTGGTAACAATGGTAGGCATTTGTCCCGCAGTTGCTGCCGTCTCCCTGCGTGTATCCCTTATTATTTCAGGAATATCCTGGCTGTTTATTCTTCTTTCCGCTCTTGCGGCAACCCTGATTTTGAAAAAAGCGGCCCGCTGGGTTCGTGTTATTGTTTATTTTTTGATAGGTCTCGCAGTGATTGCCCCCGCCGATTATTTGCTGGAAAAATATTTCACCGACATCAGAGTATCTCTGGGAATATATCTTCCTTTGCTGGCGGCTAATTCTCTTGTTGCCTTACATAATGAAAAAATTTCGGTGCGCAGCGACCTGAGGAACTCCTTTTTGAGTTCTTTTACAACAGGCGCCGGTTACAGCATTGTTATTATTCTGACGGGTTTTCTCAGGGAGCTTTTCGGTAGCGGAACCGTATTTGACAAACCGGTCAGCTTTGTCCCGGAAAGTCAGGCCCTGTTAATGCCTTTCGGCGGGTTTGTGGTACTGGGATTTCTTGCGGCGGTTCANNAGCTCTTGATGCGGATTTATCCCTCCACTGCCAAAACTTTGAACATTGATATTACTCCCACCCCGGTAACCATAAAGTTTAAGCCCGAATCCGACACTGAAGAGGATGCAACTCAAATCGAAACCGCCTCCAAAATCAACGGGCAGGAAGTCTCCGCTGAACAGCCAGAGGAACAATCTTCAAGCTTGCAGAAAGAGGACGAGCAAAATGAAGCCGTGGCACCTGAATGTGAAACCGACGGTGATTCCGGTTCCGAGTCAGGGCAGAATAATGAAGAATCCGTAGAGGGCGATATTGTTCCGCTTGAAGAAAAGGATTCCATAACCGAATCTTCCGAAACTGTTGGCAGCAACAATGATTCCGATGCGGAAGAAGTGCTTGAAAAGCTCGCCCATTTTCTTGACGATTTAGATAAAGAGTTGAGTGCGCAGGGAGGGGATGAGCAATGACCGGACTTTTTGACATGATTTCTGTAGCGCTTTATGTTTCATTTTTTCAAAATCTGGTATTCAGCGGCGGCTACGGCATCAGCGAATCCATGCGCATGGCGGCAAAGCCCCGCCGGCTTTTACTGTACTCCCTTTCTATCTCTTTTTATTCCGTTGTAACCGCCGCCATTTGCCGGGCCTTGGATTTCATCCCCCGTATCAAGGAGACAGGCAAGGTAACCCACACCGTCATTTTCTTTTTTGTTATAGTTGTTGTCTATTTTTCAAGCGCGATCTTGCTTCGCCTTACATTGGGAGCGGAACCTAAGTTCCTGAGTCAAATGGGTATATCCGCCCTGAACACTCTTGTATTGGCGGTACCTTTTATAAACTTCGGCGCCGGCTACTCTTTTTTTGAAAGTATCGGCATGGCGCTTGGTGCGGGTATAGCTTACTTTCTGGCAACTGCGATAATCGGCATCGGTCTTCAAAAGCTTGCCGAAAACAAGGATATTCCGCCCGTCTTTCAAGGCACACCTGCGGTCTTTATTTACGTTGCCCTTCTCTCCCTGGCTTTTTCGGGGTTTTCCGGAGGAGCTTTGTTTGCCTGACAACNNAATAAAAAACACATCCGGCAACCGAAAGTTTAAGCACCGCTACACCGGTCCGGATTACAGCAAAAAGCTCAGTTACGGTGAAAAGCAACGCCGACGCAGGCGTTTGTTTTTAATTATATTTTTGCTGGGTTTTATTGTGTTTTTTATTACCGGCTACATAATAATGAGCGTACTGCTGGATATTTCCCACATGCCGCCGGGGAATCTTTTATTGCAGCATCAGGCTTTTTTAAATTTGACCGTACATTGAATTTCTCCGGAGGACATACATGCAGATTATCCCCTTTAATTCACGTGACCATTTTTATAAATCACCCGCCGGCGCCGTCACTGCAGGCAGCGATGTGTTTTTCCGTATTCTTCTCCCTCTCAAAAAAAATGCGGCTCAGGCACGTCTTGTAATCAGGGACGACTACACCGGAGAGATACGAATACTGCCCATGACTCCCGACCCTTACGCCTCTCCCGATGCGGATTGCCGCAAGGTGACTTTCACTTCCTGCAAAGCCGGTCTTTGGTTTTATTTTTTCGAGGTCGATACCCCTCACGGGATTAAACAAATACGTCCCGACCATGAAGGCAACGGTACAGTAAAGGGCGGCGGCGACTATTGGCAGCTGACTGTTTATAATGCCGATTTTACTACCCCCGATTGGATAAAAGGCGGTGTCATCTACCAGGTTTTTCCCGACCGCTTTTTCAACTCCGGCAAACCGAAAAAAGATATTCCCGATGACCGGATTCTGCGTGACGATTGGGGCGCCTCCTCTATGTGGGAACCCGATGAGAAGGGTGCCGTTCACCGCTATGACTTTTTCGGCGGCGACCTTCGGGGCATAGTAGAAAAGCTCGACCGGTTAGCAGAACTCGGCGTCACGGTTTTATACCTCAACCCCATATTTGAGGCACATTCAAATCACCGTTACGATACGGCCGATTACTTGAAAGTTGATCCGCTATTGGGCAGTGAGGATGATTTTAAGGCCATGTGCGGCCATGCCGAGGCAAGGGGTATAAGGGTAATACTTGACGGTGTTTTCAGCCATACCGGGGCTGACAGTGTCTATTTTAACAAGTTTAACCGCTATCCCCCTGCGGGCGCTTTCAACACGAAAGACTCACCATATTACGCCTGGTTCTTTTTTAACAATTGGCCTCAGGACTACCGCAGTTGGTGGGGCGTGGACATTCTGCCGGAGACAAATGAAACTCACCCCGACTTTCTGAACTTTATTGCGGGTGAGGGCGGCGTGGCCGGGTATTGGCTGAATGCCGGCGCCTGCGGCTGGCGGTTGGATGTGGCGGATGAACTGCCCGATGAATTTCTGACCCTGTTCAGAAAAAGGGTAAAAAAAGTCAATCCCGAAGCTTTTATTTTAGGGGAAGTATGGGAAGACGCCTCAAATAAAATAAGCTACGGCAATCGGCGCCGCTTCCTTTTGGGGGAACAGTTGGATTCCGTAATGAACTATCCCTTCGCCAATGCGATAATCGACTATGCAAAAGGAGGCAATGCGGAAAGCCTTGCAAAGTCGGTCGAAAATATACTTGAAAACTACCCCGAACCCGCAATCCACACTATGATGAACCATATAGGCACTCATGACACGGTAAGGGCTGTCACCCTGTTAGGGGGCGACGGCCACACCGCAGCCAACGGGCGCTATATGCCCCCCCTCACCTCCGAACAGCGCAACAAAGGGTTGCGGCTGATGAAGCTCGTTTCTTCAATTCAGTTCACACTCCCCGGTGTGCCGAGCATATATTACGGCGACGAGGCGGGTCTTGAGGGCGGAAAAGACCCGTTCAACAGGGGCTGTTATCCTTGGGGCAATGAAGATATGGATTTACTTTCTCACTACAAAGCTTTAGGAAAACTCCGAAAAAATTGCGAGGCTCTCAAAGAAGGCAATTATTCAACCCTTTTCGCAGGCGGCGGTTTGCTTGCCTTTGAAAGACGGGGTAAGGATGCGGTTTTAACCGTTGCCAACCGCGACGGTTCCGATGTGTTTTTCAAATTGCCCGAAAATTGGCTTTCCGCCCGGACTTTCTTGGGTAACGAACCTTGTAATGACGGTATTATTATCCCCGCCTATTCAGCGTCCCTGTTGGTGTTGCAATCTCCCTGAGTACTCCGCAGAGGAGGCGGTTCTATGGCAAAAAGAAAAAAATTGACTTTCAAAACGAAGGCTGAAGCGCGTAAGAACAGACAGAAAAAAATCCTGATTGCTTTTTTTTCCTTTCTGATTCTTTTCGCAGCCGTTTCTTTCTTTATCCTTTTGCGCTCAGTTGATTATGATTTAGGCAACCTCTTTGANNCGGCGACCCCGCACTCCCTGAATTATCCGGCAATGCCAACTTTCTGGCCGTTTGCGTCTCCGACGAAAAAAAATTCCCCGAAGAGATTATCTTTGTTTATGTAATAAATGCGGACTTGAATCAAAAAAAGTTCAGAGTCTGCTCCCTTTCCGCCAATACCATTGCCAAGGCGGGCGACAATGCCCTCCTGCCCCTTAAGGACCATTATAAGAACGGCGGAATTCAACACCTGAAAGAGGCGGTAGAGAATCTTGGCGGCATAAAGATAAATAAATATACCTTATCTCCCGGCACCGGCTTTCAAAACGCAATAAAGGCCGTGGAAAAGACCGGGGGCTTAAAAGTGTATGTCGAGCAAACCGTCAACTTTAAAAATGAGCGTTTCAGTTTACTCCTCCCTCCCGGTGAAAACACAATAAACGCCGAAACCCTTTTGCGTTACTTACGCTATAACGCTTTGCAAGGCGACAGGGGTCTGGACACTCAGGCAAAACTTATGTGCGATATGTTGGAAAAATACATTGACTGCGCCAACCGGGAAGACAATGAAGCCGTTTTTGAACAGCTTATTAACAGCACCAGAAAAACGGATATCCGGAGCGAAGATTTTCACAAGCACCGCCGAACCCTTCAGGATATTGCCGTTTCAAAATCCGCTTTTTCATTTTCGGTTGACCAAAACCTGAACACTTTCATTACCGACTGAATGTGGGAGAATAAATGAAAAAAATCTGCTCATTTTTAATCTGCTTCTTCCTTGTTTGCAGCCTCGCCGCCTGTGAGGCCGAAAACATTATTGTCAAAATAAAAACTTTCAACCTGGTCGAATATATGACCGAAAGGGTTGACTGGGATTCCAAGGTTATAGAGGAACTTAAAACGGGGGGCAGATATAAGTACTACTTCAACCGCCTTTCAAATAAAGAAAAGCAGGCCTACAATAACGTACTCTCGGTTATTGAAAATTTGCCCGAGTCTGTTGCAGTTCCCTACTTAAATCCGGAGGAATTGACCGCCGTATTTGAAGCGCTGTTGTATGACAACCCTTCCCTGTTTTTTTTAGGCAGAGGCTGTACAACCACCACGAACGGTCTCAGTGTTCAATTTGTTCCCCAATATACCATGGATGCCGCCGAGTACAACAGACGCATCCGGCTGCTTACGCAAAAGGCGGAGGAAATCCTCTCAAAAACCGCAGACAAAGACCCGTTTGAAAAAGAGCTGTTTTTTCATGACTACATAATTGAAAACTGTGCCTACGCTTTTAATTCCACTCCCGATGATTGCACCGCTTACGGTGCCCTCGTAAACGGCAAGGCCTCCTGCGAAGGATATTCAAAAGCAATGCAGTTGCTTTCAGACATGGCCGAAATTGACTGTTTTATCATAACAGGTGTCGCTTCGGGGCCCGGCGGTAATGAAAACCATATGTGGAATATTGTCGGACTCGACGGCGACTTTTACCATCTTGATGTCACCTGGGATGATCCCGTCTCCCCTGAAAGCGGAGAGAACGGCGACGGCCCCATTTACACATATTTCAATATTACGGATGAGGAGATAAAAATAACCCATTCTCAATTTTTCAAAGATATTGTCTGCTCTTCACAAAAAGAAAACTATTTTACAAAAAAAGGGCTGCTTTTTAATTCTTTCAACAACAGCGAAAAAGCAAAAATCGTTGCACTCGTTAAAAGCGCTCTTGATACCGGGCGAAAGAGTGTGGAATTTAAGTTTTCCGATCAGAATGTTTATAACAAGGCCCTCAGCAGCCTTTTTATCAACGGAGATATTTACACTATCATGAGGAAAGTGAACACTTTATCTTCGGGGGAAAACTCAATAGAATCTTTGAGTTATATAAGAAAAGATGACTTTAAGATTTTAGAGCTGTATTTAATTCTTGACTGAAAATAACCGCACGGATTTTAGGAGGCATATCGTGGACTATAAAAAAATTGAAGACGCCGTTCGCTCCATTTTGGAAGCTGTCGGCGAAGACCCGGACAGAGAAGGGCTTTTGGAAACGCCGTCACGGGTTGCAAAAATGTACGGAGAGATTTTTTCGGGGCTCTCGGACGACCCTAAAAAACATCTGAAGATTTTTTTTGAGGAAAACTGCGAGGAACTGGTTATCGTGCGGGATATTCCCCTGTTTTCCGTATGTGAACACCATCTGATACCCTTTATGGGCAGGGCTCACATAGCATATATTCCAAGCAAAGGCAGAATCTTGGGACTTTCCAAGCTCGCCCGGATAGTTGAATGTTTTGCAAAACGCCCCCAACTTCAGGAACGGCTGACTGCCCAGATTGCGGATTTTCTTTTTGAAGAACTTAAGCCTTTGGGAGTAGCGGTAGTCATTCAGGCGGAGCATCTTTGCATGACCATGCGGGGGGCCAAGGCCGCCGGTTCGGAAACCTGGACATCCGCCCTCAGAGGCAATTTCAGAAGTGACGCCAAAACAAGGGCCGAAGTTATGGCTTTGTTAAACGGCGAAAAATAGCCCTTAACGGGTATCGGAATAATTTTTCGAGGTGACGGAATGGCTTTATTTCAAGGCAGAGATTTTTCATTTAAGCTCGGGGAGAGAACTTATTTGATGGGAATTCTGAATTTTACCCCAGACTCTTTCTCCGGCGACGGACTTCTTTTAACTCCGGAAAAGGCCTTTGAACGTGCCTTACAAATGCAGGAACAAGGGGCCGATATTCTGGATATCGGCGCAGAATCCACCAGCCCGAAGGCAACTGCAATTTCCCAAAGAGAAGAGGAGGAAAGGCTAATCCCCCTGCTGGAACTTTTACGGGGGAAGCTGCGTATCCCTATTTCGATTGACACGTATAATCCACTCACCGCCCGCAGTGCTTTGGAACACGGCGCCCACATAATCAACGATGTAAGCGGCGTATTTGACCCTGATATGGCGGCCATTGTTCAAGAGAACTCGGCAGGCTGGATTGTAATGCACAATGACGGAGGAGCACGTGCCGAGAATGTGCATTATGAAGGCGGCGTATCCGCTGCCGTCCGCCGCTTTTTTGAAGACTTTTTGGAAAAGGCGGTTGCTGCCGGCATAAAAAAAGAGCAGCTCTTNNGCTCTGTTTTGACCCCGGTATAGGTTTCGGTAAAAGTCAGGAAGAAAATCTGGAGCTTCTGCGCTCGGTGCCGTATTTAAAAATTGAGGATGTCGCTTTTCTCATGGCAGCCTCCCGTAAACGGGTTATAGGCTATGCCACCGGGGAAGAAAATCCGGCTTTAAGGGACCCCGGCACCGTTGCCGCCCATACCGTCGCGGTGGCAGGCGGAGCGGACTTTATACGTTCCCACGATGTTGCCGGTGCATTGCAGGGTGCCCGCATTGCCGATTCCCTGTGCAGAAAAACGGGAGGCGCACACCATGATGGGTAAAATAACGGTTAAGGGGCTTAAAATATACGCTTACCACGGCGTTAACCCCGAAGAAAAACAAAACGGTCAGTT
The DNA here is from genome assembly GCA_002329225.1 of Ruminococcaceae bacterium UBA1447. Classification (GTDB taxonomy): domain Bacteria; phylum Bacillota; class Clostridia; order Oscillospirales; family Acutalibacteraceae; genus UBA1447. The sequence goes on along the minus strand of DCTF01000163.1, from coordinate 11,054 downwards.
TTTTATTATGGATATTGAGGCTTATTCGGACCTTTCCTCAGCCTGTATCAGCGACCGCCTCGAAGATACCGTAAGCTACGCTAAAATCGCCAAAAAGGCCGCAGTTTTATTTACCGCTCAAAAAGACAACCTTCTGGAAAGAGCTTCCATGCGTGTCGCCGAGGGTCTTCTTGAGGAATTCCCCTCACTTGAGCGGATAAAAATCAACCTTAAAAAGCCCGATGCCCCCGTTGACCTGGATTTTGAATATATGGCGGTAGAAATTGATATAAAAAGGAGTTCCGAATAAAAATGAGCAGTTCAGTGGTAATAGGCCTTGGAAGCAACATCGGTGACAGAATCTCAAACCTGGGACATGCTGTCCGTTCCCTTTCACTTTTGCCCCGTACCAAACCCGAGGCCATATCCAATGTATATGAAACGGAGCCTGTCGGCTTTGAAGATCAGGATAAATTCCTTAATGCCTGTATTCTTTTAAGCACCTCCCTTTCGCCCTCGGCAATTTTGGGAGCCTGCCTGGGTATCGAGGCGGCTTTCGGACGCAAACGCATTGTCAAAGACGGGCCGCGCATAATTGATTTGGATTTGCTCCTCTATGAAGGTGTTAAAAATGAAAGCTTTGAGCTCACCTTGCCTCATCCCCGAATTTTAGAGCGCCCCTTTGTAATGGTGCCGCTAATGGACTTATATCCTTCAGGTCGGGCTCCAAGTCTTTACTTCGGTCCCCATCTTAAAGAACTGGGTACAGAGGGAATCGAACGCTATTCCTCATCTATCACCCTGTCCGGAAAAGTTGTTGACTCCGATTAGCAATAACTCACATAAAACGCTTGCATTATTTGGGCATAGTGCTATAATTGCTATCGTTCGTTCAAAGCTGTTGGATATTTTCCGCTTTGAATCCGGAGGTGAGGCTTACGGACGAAAGACTGATGCGCATTCTCGAAATGGACAGAGATGCCCGTTTGCAGGCAGAAGAAGTCTTAGAGGCAAAGCAAAAAGCACTTGATGATTTAGCTGAGCTTAAAGACGCACAGATTAAAAAAGGAATGGACAAAGCCCGCCAAAAGGCGGAAAAGCTCAGTGCTCAAGCTCTTGCCGAGGCTCAGGAAGATGAAAAACGACTGCGGGCAAAAAATACCGAGGCAATAAGCCGGCTGAATGAACTCGCGGCAGCCGGTAAAAACAAATGGATCAGGGACATTTATAACCGCACAATAAACCAAGGTTAGGCCGCCTATGCTTCCTGCTTGAAGCAAGGCGGTTTATTGTGTCTTAAAATGATTTTCACTTTTCGGAAAGGCACGCTTATGCCGTCTTATTTTTTGCAAAATGCAATACTTGCAAAATCGGGAGCCATGTACGGACGTCGGCTCACCGGGGAAAACTATGCAAGTTTGCTCGCTTGCAGGGCTATAGATGAAGCGGCCGCCTACCTTAAAACCCAAACAATCTATGGTGACGTTCTTAAAAATCTTTCAACTTCCGGTCTTCACCGGGGTCAGCTTGAAGAAGCATTGCAAAAGAACTTGTTCGCCCTATACGAATCCCTTTTCCGTTTCGGCACATCCACCGGGCAAAACTTCCAGTACTACTACATAATGCGAAGCGACATCAAACAAATTCTCACCTGCCTGCATCTGCTGACAGGCGGCGAATCCGGGGAATACATTTACCGCATACCCGCTTTTTTTAATAACTACACCGAAATTCCGCTGTTTGAACTGGCTAAAGCCGGTTCTTTCCCTGAAATTCTGAAAACCCTTACCGGTACCGTCTATGAAGAAGTGTTCTCCAAGTTTAACGGGCAAGCTATGACAAACCGCCTTATATTGGAAATAGAAGCGGATCTGTATCGTTATTTTTATGCCCGTCTGGATGAAATAATACGCAAAGACTTTCGAGGCAAACGCCTTAAAAGCCTTCAGCGTCTATTGAGCGTGCAAGCGGATATCCATATGGCTGAGAAGCTGTATCGCCTGAAAAGAAACGGGTGCACCGACGAGTCTTTACTGCGCAGATTTGTTTACCCCGATTTTACTCTGCTTTCCGCTAAACAAATCAATGCCGTTGTTACCGCTTCCGACTCCGACGAGTTGCTCAAGTTGCTTGGGCAAATTTCGATTTATAAGGGGCTTTCTGAAAATCCCAACTCACTTCCTATTGAACTGCTTACCAAAGAAATAATGTTCAAAGTGTGTAAAAAATCTTTCCGCTTTTCCGGTGAACCCATGGTTGCGATGCTCAGCTGTCTTTTCCTTGCGGAAATTGAACTCGGCAACCTCATTCATATTATCGAAGGAATCAGATACGGCCTGCCCCCAGAAAAAGTACAGTTTACACTAATCGGTTTTTCACCTCAAACCACATCTTAGGCGGTGATTATTTGGCTATTGTAAAAATGAAGTTTATTAAAGCTACGGGTTCTCTGGAAATGTTGGACGATTTTCTTGAAGCCTGTTATTCCGTTGGTGATTTCCATCCCGAAAACACCGCCGCTTACCTCTCCCCTGCAATGGGTTTCTCGCCCCTTATTGAGGATAACTCATATGCAGCCAAACTTCAAAAAATCGAAGAACTCGCCGGCGTTTTAGGAGTAACATTACATTCCGGCACGATTACGCCCGGCGATTATGCGGATACGGATACATCTCAGTATATCGATGAGTTCAGCAGTTTTCTTGCCGAGATACATAATGACCGTAAATTGCTTGCCGAGCAACGCAAGACCAGTCAAAGTGCTATTGAGCAATTCAGTCATTTTACATCGCTTGACGCCCCTTTGGATGAACTCTTTGCCGGCGAGTTTATCAAGGTGCGGTTCGGTCATCTTCCAAAAGAAAACTATAAAAAGCTTTTTGCTTACGGCGACATGCCGTATATGCTCTTTATTCCCTGTTCCGAAGATGAAACAAACACCTGGGGCGTCTACTTCACCCCTTACAACAAAAGTGAAGAAATTGATCGAATTTTCTCCCTGCTGTATTTTGAACGCCTGCATATCCCCGGAGCTGCAGGGACTGCACAACAAATCATTGAAAATCTTGAAGAGAATATAGAAATACTCAACAATCAAATTGCCAAACTGGACGATAAGCTTTCAGCTTATTGGAGTAAAAATGAAGAAAAGATTACTCAAACCTATTCCCGTTTAAAATGGTATTCCGATGCCTTTGATCTGCGCCGTTATGCCGCCGCACGCGGCAAGCAATTTTACTACGTGGTATGGGTTCCCTCCAAAAACTTCGGCAAACTTCGGGAAAAACTGGAAAGTATTAAAGACATCAACTGTGAATACGAGGATGCCGAGAAAAAACAAAAACTTGTACCTGTCAAACTGAAAAACAATATACTTTTCCGCCCCTTTGAGTATTTCGTCAATATGTACGGTCTTCCCGCTTATGGCAGTGCGGACATTACTCCCTTTGTTGCAATAACATACACCCTGATTTTCGGCATAATGTTCGGGGATGCGGGGCAAGGTATGGTTCTTATGCTTGCCGGCTTTTTAATGTGGAAACTCAAGGGTATGCCCTTGGGAAAGATACTAATCCCCTGCGGAGCCTCGTCGGTTTTCTTCGGGTTTCTTTTCGGTTCCTTCTTCGGCTTTGAAGATTTTTTTGACCCCGTTTACAAAGCCTTGGGTTTTGCTTCAAAACCTGTCAGTGTTATGGATTCGGTAAACTCCGTACTAATATTCTCCATAGGCATAGGCATGCTTTTGGTGCTTATATCAATGGCAATCAATGTTTACTCCTGTATAAAACTCCGGCATTTCGGAGAAGCCGTCTTTTCAAACAACGGCATAGCGGGGATTCTTTTCTACACTTCGGGAGTTTTTGCCGTTTTATCCATTTTCGGTGTAAAAAATTTTCTGCCTGAAACCGTTCTCATCACCGTTGCCACAGGGAGCGCCCTTATGCTGTTTTTTAAAGATCTTTTCATCGAGGTCATAGACACGGGACACCTTGAAAAGAAAAGCAGTGTAATGGATTTTTTGCTTCAGAATGTATTTGAAATGTTGGAATACGCTCTTTCCTACCTGAGCAATACCGTATCTTTCCTGAGAGTAGGAGCCTTCGTACTCGTACATGCCGGAATGATGATGGTGGTTTTCGCTCTGGCTAACGGTAAAAATATGGTTGTGATTGTTCTTGGTAATATCCTTGTAATCGCATTGGAGGGGCTGCTCACGGGAATCCAGGCTTTACGTCTGCAGTTTTATGAAATGTTCAGCCGTTTTTTGGAAGGCGACGGGCGTCCTTTTGTCGCCGCCGGTCCGGCTGTGCAAGATAGAAAAAATTAGTTTTGGAGGTTGTTTGTATGTTATTTTTTCTTTTGGCCGTTTTAATTGTTCCCCCCGCTGTATTAATCTCTCTTCCCGCCATTACCTTTCGCAAAAACACCCGGGGCAAATCGGCAAAGAAAGCCTTGCTGACTCAGTTTGCAGGTTTTGCCGTACTCATGGTTCTGGTTTCGGTTTTGACCTTTTCCGTATCGGCGGCCGACAAAGCCGTTGATGCTCCCGTCTCTCAGAATGAAAGCGCCGCTCCGTCGGAAAAATCAAATGATCTGGGACTCGGCCTTATCGCCGCGGGAATGGTCACAGGCCTTGCCGGTATAGGCGGAGGTATAGCTGTTGCCGCCGGTGCACCTGCGGCAATCGCCGCTACCAGCGAAGACCCGAAAACCTTCGGTAAAGCCCTTATCTTTGTCGCCTTGGGAGAATCTATCGCACTGTACGGCGTCGTAATATCCATTCTTATACTGAATAAACTTTAAGCCTCGGAGCAAAATATGCGTTTTTATTTAATCAGTGACAATACCGACACCCAAACCGGGCTGCGCCTTGCAGGCATTGAGGGTGAAGTGGCGAACACTCCGGAAGCCGCCGCCGATGCCCTTAATCGTGCAGTTAATCTGCCCGATGTGGGNNGGGAAAATGTGCGCTCAGTTGCTGCTGAAACTAAAACAGGAGCGTTCCTATCCCCTGATTACCGAAATACCCGACAGGCACGCTTCACACTCCGGCAATGCTCTTGCCGACTATATCCTTGAAGCTGTGGGGATTAAACTATAAGCGGCTTTATCCGCCTGTGAGGTGAATTTATGAATACGTCAAACGACAAACTGGAACTCTTCCTTAACGCNNGCCGACCGGCAGGAAAAAGAACTTCAAATAGCCTGCGAAGAGGCTTATGCAATGAGTACGGAATACCTTGAAACGGAAAAGCGGAAAGTCAGGTTGCAAATAAACTCCTCCCGCTGTGCTTTGGAAACCGAACTGAAACATGAATTCGCCGCCGCACGGGAGTCAATAACCGACGAGGTTTTCGCCGAAGCTGCCGAAAACATTGCCGCTTTCACCCAAACCCCCGAATACGAGCTTTTCTTAACAAAAAGTTTAATGAATATCGCCGGAATATACGGCAGAAATCCCATAACCGTTTTTGCCCGGCCCTCAGACCTGCAGCAGGTTAAAGGGCTGCTCCACTGTCTGCCTGTGAACAGTGAGCTTAAAACTGACACCGGCATTATTTTGGGCGGGCTGAAAGCGCTTTGCAGCGAAATGTCCCTGCGTCTGGACGATACCCTGGACTCACGCCTGAAAATGCAAAAACAGTATTTTTATGAAAACTCCGGTCTCACGATACAGCCGGACTGAGCCATTATTTTAAGAAGGGAAACAGCCATGAGCAACGGTTTAATCAACACCATATACGGAATAAACGGCCCGGTTATCACCCTGAAGGACGCCGGGGAACTCGGGATGCTGGATATGGTTTATGTGGGTGAAAAAAAGCTCACCGGTGAAGTCATCAGAATTGATGACGATAAAACCGTAATTCAGGTTTACGAAGATACTTCGGGGCTGAAACCCGGTCAGCCCGTCTATCCCACAGGCGGACCCATGTGCGCCGTTTTGGGGCCGGGGATAATACGAAACATCTTCGACGGTATTCAAAACCCCCTTAAAATCGTGGCGGAGCTAACGGGAGACTTTATTGCCCGGGGAGCAAACGCCCCCCCTTTGGATGAAGAAAAAGAATGGGAAACGCTTATAACCGCCTCCCTTGGCGATTTGCTGAAAGAGGGCGATTTTTATGCCGAGATACCTGAAACACCCGTAGTCACACACCGCCTTATGGTTCCTCCCGGCCTCAGCGGTGAGGTAATATGGTCCGCATCGAACGGCCGGTACAAGCTTAACGACAGTATTTTAAAAATCAGGGACAAAGACGGTCGGGAACATCCCCTTACCTTATGCCAACGCTGGCCTATCAAAACCCCCCGTCCGGCCAGTAAAAGGCTGCCTCTTTCACGCCCGCTGATAACCGGGCAGCGAATTCTGGACACGCTTTACCCCATAGCAAAGGGCGGTGCGGCGGCAGTTCCCGGCGGCTTCGGGACAGGCAAAACCGTCACCCAACATCAACTTGCAAAGTGGTGCGATGCGGACATCATTATTTATGTCGGCTGTGGGGAGCGGGGCAATGAAATGACCCAGGCTCTTGCCGAATTCTCTCAAATCACCGACCCCCGCACCGGCAGACCTCTTACAGACCGCACGGTACTCATTGCCAACACTTCCAACATGCCTGTAGCGGCAAGGGAGGCTTCAATTTATACCGGCATAACCATTGCTGAATACTACCGGGACATGGGCTATCATGTGGCCCTGATGGCCGACTCCACCTCCCGCTGGGCGGAAGCACTCAGAGAAATCTCCGGCAGGCTGGAGGAAATGCCCGCTGAGGAAGGGTTCCCCGCCTATCTGCCTTCCCGGCTTTCTGAGTTTTATGAGCGCGTCGGCAGCTTTAAAAACCTCAACGGCAGTGAAGGTTCCATAACGGTAATCGGCGCCGTTTCGCCCCAGGGAGCCGATTTTTCCGAGCCGGTTACTCAAAACACCAAGCGGTTTACCCGCTGTTTTTGGGCGCTGGACAAAGCTTTGGCATACGCACGACACTACCCCGCCATAAATTGGACGGACAGTTACAGCGAATATTTCGGTGATCTGGCTGACTGGTACCGGAAAGAGGTGGGGAACGACTTTGTGCATTGCCGTAATGAAATCCATACCCTGCTTGTAGAAGAAAAAAGGTTAATGGAAATTGTCAAACTCATAGGCGCAGACGTCCTGCCGGACGATCAAAAACTGATAATTGAAACCGCTCGGGTTATTCGTGTAGGATTTTTACAGCAGAACGCCACAGACCCTACGGACACCTACGTTCCGCTGATAAAACAGCTTAAAATGATGCGCTGCATACTGCGCCTGCATAACGGCAGCGCCGAGCTTATATCAAACAAGGTTCCTCTTTCAAAAATAACGGCTCTCGGCCTTTTTGACAGGCTCACCTCCATGAAATATGACGTGCCTAATGATAATCAGGAAATACTGGACACCTACCTGACACAAATAGACAAGGAACTGGCAGCCTTAAAAAAGACGGTTTAGCTCCGCACCGAAACTCCGATTTTGAGTTCATTGTTCCTTGAAGGGATTGAGATAAATGATTTATGAATACGCAGGTTTGAGCCAAATAGCCGGTCCCCTTGTTGTGCTTGAAGATGTGCGGGACCCCTCCTTTGAAGAAACTGCGGTTATAAAAGTTAACGACGGGACCGAGAGACACGGCCGAATTATCAAGATAGATGGCAACAGTGTTACATTGCAAATCTTCGAGGACACTCGCGGCATCTCCACAAATAATACACTCACAAGCTTTACCGGTAAGCCCATGGATCTGCCCCTTTCTCCGGAAATAATAGGCAGGATATTCAACGGCTTGGGCAACCCTATTGACGGAATGGGCGCTGTCTTCCCGCTTTGCCGCAGGGACATAAACGGAGCGCCCATTAACCCCGTGCGCAGGGTTTATCCCCGCAACTATATAAAAACCGGAATATCCTCCATAGACGGCCTTGCCACCCTCATCCGAGGGCAGAAACTGCCGATATTTTCCGGTTCGGGCATGAAGCACAATGAACTCGCCGCTCAGATTGTACGGCAAGCTTCCGTCACCGATGACGGTAATTTTGCCGTGGTCTTTGCCGCTATGGGTGTTAAAAACGATGTGGCTGATTACTTTCGCCGTTCCTTTGAGGAATCCAATGTAATGAACAAAGTCGTTATGTTCCTCAATTTATCCAACGACCCGATTATTGAACGGATAATTACCCCCCGCTGCGCTCTCACAGCNNGTCACAGCCGCCGAGTATTTGGCGTATGACTTGGGCATGAATGTTTTGGTTGTTTTAACGGATATGACTTCTTATGCCGAAGCTTTACGGGAGTTCAGTTCTTCCAAGGGCGAAATCCCCGGCCGCAAAGGTTTCCCCGGTTATCTTTATTCCGACCTCGCATCCATCTATGAGCGGGCGGGTATTATCGAAGGAAGTAAGGGCTCCGTCACTCAAATACCTATCCTTACCATGCCCAATGACGATATAACCCATCCCATACCCGACCTAACCGGCTACATAACCGAAGGCCAGATTGTGCTGGACCGTTCCCTGGATTCCACAGGTATCTATCCTCCGGTCAGCATCTTACCCTCTCTTTCCCGTTTAATGAAAGACGGTATAGGGGCAGAATACACACGGGAAGATCACTCCGCACTGGCAAACCAGCTTTTCTCATCCTATGCCAAAGTACAGGATGCAAAAGCTCTGGCCTCCGTAATCGGCGAAGATGAGCTTTCCCCGGATGATAAAATGATACTGGCTTTCGGCCGTGAGTTTGAAAAACATTTTCTGAACCAGGGGTATACTGAAAACCGTTCCATTGAAGATACTCTCAACTTGGGCTGGAATCTTCTTTCAATGCTTCCACGCCGCCTTTTGGANNTGGACAGGGTGGACGGTGAAACCTTAAACAAATACCATAAAGAAAACAAAGAAAACCAAACCTCATAACCCCTCTGCTTGAAAGGCGGATAAACATGGCATCCCGAGTGTTCCCAACCAAAAACAATCTGATAAATACCCAACGATCTTTGGCGCTTGCAAAGCTCGGTTATGACCTCATGGATCGCAAGCGAAATATTCTGTTGCGCGAACTCATGTTAAAGATTGAGGACGCCAAAAGCATCCGCACCGATGTTGATAAGACTTATGCGAAAGCCTATTCCGCTTTGCAGATAGCTCAGATAACTTTGGGCAAGTGCGACTATTCGGCTAAATCGGTGCCTGAAGAAAACGGTCTTTTCATGGACTACCGTTCCGTAATGGGGGTAGAATTGCCCTCAGTAGTTCTTGAACCCCAAGCACGGGATTTGTACTACGGTCTGGATTTGACCAACTCCCTTTTAGACGAAGCTTATGACAGCTTTAACGAGGCAAAAATACTCACAGCCAAGCTTGCCGAAACGGAAAGCTGCATTTTACGCCTGGCTGACGCCATCAAAAAAACGCAAAAGCGCACCAACGCTTTGGAAAATATAATTATCCCCCGTTTCAAGGATACCGTAAAATACATAACCGACTCTCTGGAAGAAAAAGACCGGGAGGACTTCTCCCGGCTTAAAGTTATTAAAAAGAATAAGGATTATTAGAAGCACACGCTTAATTGTCCGCCGCAGTAATGTTTGCGGCGGCATTTTTTATTTTCTCAGTTCAAAGCGGTCAAACTCGGTGTAGCCCTGCTCATTGTCGGCAAGGCAGATAGAGTTTGCCAAAATGCGGTCATCCTTAACCCGAAATATTGAAACACTCGGGGTCAGGCTGTCGAACACGGCATTCCAAATGGGCCGGTGCTGCGGCCAATCATGGCGGGAGGGGCCGCCGGATGTGGCGCATTGAATGTATGTTACACCTTGGGAGGAAGAGATAACCTCACCCGCATCGACGGTTTCACGATCTTTTATGGTTGCCCGATGGAAGGTATGGTCATGGCCGGAAAGGAGCATATCAATCCCGGCGGTGTTAAAATAGTCACCCCATTTAATCTCTTCCGAAGCGGAGTTGATATAGCAGGTGTAAGGTCCTTCATGCACCAAAACAATTCTCCACTTCATTGAAGAATTTTTCAGCACATCATCTATCCACGCCATCATTGCCGAGTCATCCTCAAAACCTCCCCCGAGGGAAATAAAGAGAATATCATTTAGTTCCGTGTAATAATTCAGCCCTTCGGGCGCCGCATCGGGGCCGTTAGCGGGGGTGGCATGGGTGATGAGGTAAGAGGCTCCCGTACCGTCGCTCAAATCATGATTTCCGGCAACCGTTACGGCGGGGATTTGTGCATGCAAACCCGTTCCGTCGGCAAAATATGTCTGCCAGTCGTCATACACTCCTCCGGCGGAAACAAAGTCCCCGGCGTGAGCGAAAAATGAAAGGTCGGGTGCAAATTTCAGTGCGGCGTTCATGGCTCCGCCGCAAACATTGTGGGTATCCGCAAGTACGCCGAAAACAATTTCCCCCGAATCGGGCAAAGTGTTGAACTCCCGGGTTTCACCCCAAGTTTCTCCGACCTGCACCCGGTAAAGGTAGTCGGCTCCCGCCTTCAATCCGTCAAGGCGAACCTTAAAGCCGTTCATTTCTCCCGGCTCACCTTTAAGGGTGCAAAAATGATTATGCCATACGGCTTGACGGCACTCGTCGTCATCGGCAAGTTCCGTTTTTTCGGGACTCTTAAGGGCATAACGTACCGCCCCGTTTGTAACCGCAACGCCCGTCTGCCAGGTAATATACATCTCATTGCAATTTACCCCGCAGGTGACATTCAGATTTTCGGCAAAGTTGCTGCCCAAATCGTTGCTTACAAAATAGCGGGTCACAAGGCTGTATTCTCCCGACGCCCCGGCATAAAAATCTTTTTTCTCCCCTACCCCTCCGGCACAGGCGCTGTCAACCATAAGGCGTCCGTCTTTATCGGTTTCTCCGGGATACAGGGTATCGCTCAGGCTCTCATAAACCCTCGCTCCGGCAACGGGTTGTCCCTTACTGTCGGTCACGGTAAAAATCGTATCAAACCCCGGACAAAGGCGCTCCGTTTTCAGCTCAAGGCCTGGCAGCACCGAAACCCCGGCGTCTTTAAAACAAAAGGC
>DCTF01000091.1 GCA_002329225.1 Ruminococcaceae bacterium UBA1447 | reverse complement strand
TAAAGAGATTGACAACCGCCACCGGGCCAAGGTGTGGGAAAGCACTTCCGATGCCGACATGGTGGAGCGTACGGCAGTTATTTCCAACGGGGTGGTGCGCATGGCTAATTTGTGCGTATCTTCCTGCCACAGCGTCAACGGAGTATCCGCCCTGCACAGCGATATTTTGAAAAAGACCATCTTCTCCGACTTTTACGCTTTGGAGCCCGATAAGTTCAAAAATGTCACCAACGGTATCGCTTACCGCCGCTGGCTCTGCCAGGCCAACCCGGCTTTGACCGGGCTGATTACGGAGCTTATCGGTGACGGCTTTACCAGAGATGCCGGAGAACTCGAAAAACTCAAGGCCTTTGCCGAAGATAAAGCCGTGCTCGACAAGGTTCTCAAGGTAAAACAGGTCAACAAAGAGCGCTTTGCCAAGATTATTCAGAAAAACACCGGGATAATCGTTGACCCCTCCTCCGTGTTTGATATTCAGGTAAAGCGCCTGCACGAATACNNTACAAGCGCCAGCATCTGAACGCCTTAGGTATTTTAGCCAGATATCTCGCCATTAAAGAAAATCCCCAGGGCGATTATGTTCCCCGCACTTATATTTTCGGGGCAAAAGCGGCGCCGGGCTACTTTGTGGCAAAAAAGATTATCAGCTTTATTTGCGCCATAGCGGACCTTATCAATAACGACCCCGATGTGGCGGGACGGCTGAAAGTTGTTTTTATGGAAGACTACAACGTAACCATGGCTGAACAGCTCATGCCCTCTGCGGACTTCAGCGAGCAAATATCCCTTGCCGGGAAGGAAGCCAGCGGAACGGGGAATATGAAGCTTATGCTGAACGGAGCCGTAACAATCGGCACACTGGACGGCGCCAATGTGGAAATCCGCGATGCCGTGGGCGACGAAAATATTATAATCTTCGGCATGAACGCCCGGGAAGCGCAGGACCTTAAGCAAATGGGTTATGTGCCCATGGAATATTACAACAACAATGTCGAGCTGCGCAATGTAATCGACTTTATCAACAAGGGCATTAACGGCAAACCCTTTGGCGAAATAAGCGGAACCATCGTTCATCACGACCCCTTCATGGTTTTGGCCGACTATGCGGACTTCCGCCAAGCTCAAATCAAATCGGATGAAATCTGGACGGACCGTGCCCGTTTTGCCGGGATGTCTCTGCTGAATACCGCCGGAGCCGGATTTTTTTCCGCAGACCGTTCGGTTACGGAATATGCAAAGAATATCTGGGAAGCCAAGCCCTACCTCAAGTAAGTAACCTTCTTAAAAAAGCAGGCTGTAATCCGGCCTGCTTTTTTATCTTTTTTTTTGTTATTAAAACACCTGACTGCGGTTACGGAAAACGCCTTTTGAAAACTTTTAACCTTTTTANNGCCCAAACTCTTTACAATAACCCCCGATTTATATATAATACGCAAGGATAAAAGGTCGGCGCAGAGTCGAAAAAGCTTTTGAAACAGAGGTCTGCCCATGCTGGAATTTGAAGAACTCAGACTGCATCTTTTAGAATATGAAGACAAACTTGCTCACCTCAAAGAATCTTTGGGGCTTGATAAGATTATCGAAGAAATAAAAACATTGGAAGAACAGAGCGCACTCCCCGAATTTTGGGAAGACCATGAGGGTTCCCATAAGGTCATGCAGCGTATAAGCTCCTTAAAGAATAAGGTTGCCAATTTTGATACGCTTCAAAACGCCTATGATGATGCCCTGATAATGATTGAGCTTTCAGATGAAGAAGGGGATCTTGAGCTTTTACCCGAATGCGAAAACATTGTTGAAAAGTTTATTGCCGAACTTGAAAAACAGACCCTTGCCACTCTTTTAGCCGGCGAATATGACGGCAACAATGCCATTTTAACCTTCCATGCGGGAGCCGGCGGCACCGAGGCGCAGGACTGGACCTCCATGCTGGTGCGCATGTATATGCGCTGGAGCGATTCAAGGGGCTTTAAAGCCACTATTCTGGACTTTCTTGACGGGGATGCCGCCGGGCTTAAATCCGCCGTTGTGCTCATAGAGGGAGAAAACGCCTACGGCTTTTTAAAGGGAGAAACGGGAGTTCACCGCCTTGTGCGCATATCGCCCTTTGACTCCTCAGGACGCAGACATACCTCTTTTGCTTCCCTGGAGGTCATGCCTGAAATTGACGATTCGATTGAAATTGAAATAAATCCGGACGATATAAGAATGGACGTCTACCGTGCCAGCGGAGCGGGAGGCCAGAAGGTCAACAAAACCTCCTCCGCCGTGCGCTTAACCCATATTCCCACCGGGATCATCACATCCTGTCAGGTGGAGCGCAGTCAGCACCAAAACAGAGAAGTCGCCCTGCGTATGCTCAAGTCAAAACTGATAGAGATTAAAGAGAGAGAACATCTTGAAAAAATTGAGGACATCAAGGGCGTTCAAATGGAAATCGCATGGGGCAGTCAAATCCGCTCCTATNNAAAGACCACCGCACCGGCTTTGAGGTCGGTAATGTTGAAGCGGTAATGGACGGTATGATTGACGGTTTTATAGACGCTTACCTCAAGATGGAATCTCTGGCATCATCAGGCAAATAAACTTTTTGCTCTTTTCCGCCCCGGCAATAAAGAATGCGGCGTAACATTCCGCAATCAGGGAGGATGTGTGCATGAAAATAATCGATATTTCAAGGGACACGGTTTCTACCCCCGTCTATCCCGGCGACCCGGAAACCCTGGTCAAACAAATCAGCAGTATCAAACAGGGCGACGAATGCAATCTGTCCGCTCTTTTCGCCTGCGTGCACACCGGCACTCATGCCGATGCACCTCTTCACTTTATAGAAGACGGCGACAGTATAGATAAACTTGACCCCGCTCTTTTTTTAGGGCCGTGTATGGTAATTGAAGTGCCCGGAGGGGAAATTACCGGNNAAGCAATTTCCCCCGCCGCTGTGAAAGACTTCTTATAAAGAGCAACGGACAGGCAAGCTTTATAGACAGTGCGGCGGAAGAGGCCGTTGAACTGGGTATTAAACTCATCGGTACCGATGCCTCCTCCATCGGCTCCAAAGGCAATCAGGTTAAACCCCACAAAGCGTTTTTAAGCAGAGGCGTGGCCGTATTGGAAGGTTTGGATTTAAGCAACGTCAGTCCCGGCAATTATTTTTTAATAGCCCCTCCCGTTAAGTTGGGCGGTCTTGAAGGAGCGCCCGTGCGCGCCCTTCTTATCAGCGATTATATTTTTTGGTGCGGCAAAG
>DCTF01000160.1:25234-25448 GCA_002329225.1 Ruminococcaceae bacterium UBA1447 | reverse complement strand
GTTGTTCAGTAGACATTAATTAAACCGGCTGACCGGTGAACGGGTAAACTTTAAGTATTCAGTGCCGTTATAAAAACTAAACCAGTGCGCTTAACTTTTTACGGTCCGTTATAACAAGACCGCCCCTGTGAACCTGAACCATGCCCTCTTCGGCAAAGTATTTAAGCATACGGGTTACAACTTCCCGGGCTGAACCGAGGTGATTTGCAATCGG
>DCTF01000160.1:0-25219 GCA_002329225.1 Ruminococcaceae bacterium UBA1447 | reverse complement strand
CACCTGCTCCATCACCCACATGGCGTCGGACATTCGGGCAGCCATGATTTTGTTTACAAAGTCACTGACGGGCAGGGAGTTCTTATTCAGCTTTTCAAAAACGGCCGTAGGGATTAAAATTGCCTGTGTTTTTGTTTCCGCCTCAACATTGAGTGTGAAGGTGATATTGTTGAATATGCAGGAGGCGGAAAAAAGACAGACGTCCCTTTCCAGCAAACGGTAAAGGGTGACCTCTTTGCCCGAGTCCGAAATCATAAATACCCTTATTCGCCCGTTTTGAAGAACAAACGANNCAGCCCCGAGCAGTCCATATCGCCGCTGTGCAGGCTTTCCCCCGCTTCATAAGTTTTTAAAGCGGCGTTGTCCTCCAATAGTTTTTGTTGAGAAGGTTCAAGTTTTTCCCAAAAAGGCAAAACTTCACGCAAAAAGTCCAGGTCTTTTTTATCCATCTTCTCGGCTCCGTGTATAAAAGTTCAGGCTGTTCAATGCCCGAACTCATTATACACGCACCGCCGGTTTTTGCAAACCGTAGTCTTGCGGCCGGCCTTATTTGAGCAAATTCAAAATATCCTGCTTGGGCCTTGCGCCGATGGAAGTCTGCTTAACTTTGCCGCCTTCAAAGGCGATGATTGTCGGGATTGACATTACGCCGAACTTTACCGCCAACTCCTGTTCGTTGTCCACATTTACCTTGCACACTTTGACTTTGCCCGCATTTTCCTGAGCGATTTCGTCTAAAATCGGGCCGACCATTCTGCAGGGGCCGCACCAGGGCGCCCAAAAGTCCACAATGACCGGTATATCGCTTTTCAGAACTTCCTGCTCAAAATTTGCGTTTGTTACATTTACTGTTGACATTTTTATTTCCTCCTGTTTCTTTCGGATTTCGTTGTCATTATACCCTTGAAGTAAGTTTTCTTCCGTGACAATGTCACTAAAATTCCGGGTGTGATATTTTCATTGCCGACAACGGGAATTATACCCGACCGACAGCGGTTTTGTAAATGCCGGAACCTTGCTTAAAAGATTACATAAGTGATTGTATGATTGTCAACCGTATGATATATTACCAATAATAAAACCGAAGAAAGTGGGGAGTCGGGATGGTTAATGAGTATATTTTGGCCGGCAACAGAGGTAAGATTACATCGGAACGCTTTGAAGATTTTTTGCCCCCGCCCAAGGCGACTCCTGCCCGTAAGCGAATAATGGACTTTATGGTGCTTGGCCCCTTTGTTTTGGAAACGGGCGGAGCGCTGGAAACGGAGTATCTTTACGAAAGGCACAAGGTTCTGGACTGCGATTATCTGGCTTCCTCCGGCGGGGAGGCCTCCGCAGCCCCCTACCTGGGCTTAAAGTGTAAAAATGATTATTACGGCCCCGAGTATTTGTCGTGGGAGATGGGCGTCAATAAGTGGGACTGCCTGCGTTTTGATTCAGGTGCGTACAGGGCATGCAACGATGCGCTTTATGCCACCGAACAGCGCAACTGCGTCTACTACGCCGCCACCTACATAGACTGCGCCGAAGAATACAGGGCCATACTTAATTATGAAACCTCCGGCAGCCTTGTCTATCTGAACGGCAAACTCATTGACAACCAACCATACGGCAGAGTAAAGGGGATAGGCGATTACGGCAAGCAGGTGGCAATAAGGCTGCAAAAAGGCAAAAACCTGCTGATGTTCAAAATCAGAACGGGTTATATTTGCGACAATATCGACTTTTCCATGTCAAACTGCGCACTCTTCCCCCTGGTGGCGGAAGCGGGCAATTTAGGTGTTGCCTATCCCATGACCACCGCCGCCTTTGTCGGGCAAAAAGACGCCCCCCGGCAGGTGTTCCCCGCCTTTGTGGGAGCCTTCGGCCCGGTTAAAAACGGCGAACTTACCCTGAATTGTGAAAAACATTCGGAAAAATTCAGCATTCCCGCAATGGACGAGGGCGAGTGCGGTGTTGTAAGGCTCAGCCTGCCCGCCGGTTCCGAAGGGAAAACTGTCACCGCACAGGTGCTTTTGCAAGAGGGTGAGAATAAGGGTAAAGGTCGGTTCGGTGCCGATACCGTTGCTTGGGACGGGTTTGAGGGTACGGAACACGTTTATTCGGACTTCCATTTTGACACCACCTACCATCAGGAGCAAAGGATCTATGCTTTGGGCGCCTTTGATATTATGCGCAACATAGTTGATTTGCTGGAAAAAGATGAACGCTTTAAAGCGATTATTTCGGAAGTGGATTCNNATCTGCACCCCTATTACTCCCTTTACCCGGCTCACCGTGATGTTTTGCGCCGTATGTTCGAAAGCGGCAGGGCGGAAGCGGACTGCTTTTATAACCAGCCCAATGAAATGACCTCATCGCCGGAAGGCCTTGTGCGCAATCTGGTTTACGGCCAGCTTTATCACAGGGATGTTATGGGGGCCATAACCCCCGTTTACGGCCCCGGGGACGTGTTCGGCCACCCCAATCAGCTCTCCCAGATCTGCGCAAAGGGCGGTTGCATAGGTATTTATTGGGGTAAAGCCATTTTGGGCACCGACTGCCTGTTCCGCCATATGTCGCCGGACGGCACGGAACTGCTTCATGTCAGGGGGCATACTTCACGGCGGGATGCTTTGAAGATGGGCTTTACACACTGCCACAACAGTTCCGGTTTGGACCCGAAAGCCACCGCCTATCCCCGTGACGGGGACAGCGCCTGGATGAAAAACACACTGAGCCATGCGCAGTTTTCGGTTATGTCCGATTTTCACAAGGGTGTTATTGAAGATGATAACAGCCATGAACGGAAAACGGGGAGACCGCTTGCGGAAAGAACTTCCCGGGATATTTCCCTCTACCATGCAGGTGTGTCGCTGACACGGACGGACTTTAAGCAGGCCAACCGCCTTGGGGAAAACCTGCTTATCTCGGCGGAAAAATTTGCATCCCTCGCCTGCCTTTACGGGGCGGAATACCCCGAAAAGGCCTTGGATAAGGCCTGGCGGCAACTGCTCTGCGGTCAGCACCACGATTCAATAACGGGCACCAACAATGAGGTTTCTTTTGCAGACCTTATGATTGAATACAGGGAGGCCGCCGAACTTGCGGCGGATACCCTGAACCGTTATCTTGCCTACCTTGCCTCCGGGATAAAAACAAAAAAATCGGGAACCCCCGTCATTGTTTTTAATCCCCACACCTGGGAGCGCAAAGAACCCTGCGTTATAAACCTCCCCGCCGGCAAAGACCCCGCCCGCTTTATTGGTGAAGATTCACAGGGCAGGCAGACGGAATTGCAGGTTTTTGAAACTGCTGCGGATTCGACCCGAAAGGCGGTTTTTATACCCAAAGTTCCCGCCTTGGGCTACGCCGTCTATTATCTTAAAGAAAAGGCGGCTAAAAAACTCCCCGTTGAGGCTGAGGACAGAGTAATAGAAAACGGATATTACCGTCTGGAAGTAGACCCCGCCAAAGGGGGCGGCATAGTCGGCATTTATGACAAGACTGCAAAGCGTGAGGTACTCATAAAAGGGGAAGACGGGCCGGGTAACCGGGTTGTTATCCTCAGAGAAGTCCCCGACAGGATGGAAACTCAGCATGAGTTTTACACAACCGGCCACAAAATGGTTTCTTCCGACTTCCCCGCCGAGGTAAAGAGTGTAAAGGGGGAGAACTTTACAAAACTCCTTATCAGAGTAAAAATGGGAACTGTAGCCGTAATTAAGCAGGAAATCACACTTTTCAAGGGCGTAAAGCGCATAGATATGAAAACCGTTGTGGAAGATTATCAGGATAAGGACGACCTGTTCACTCTGACTTTCCCCCTCAATATAAAAGGGGTAAGACCGGTGTTTGACGACCGCTTTGCTCCCGCCGTAAGGGGAGAGAGTGAGCAAAAACTTGTTTTCCAAACCCATCAGTTCGCCATGTTCTCACGCTGTCAGGTCTATGCCGCCAACCAATGGCTGGATTACGGCCCCACCGTCACTCTTTCATTAAAGGGCAAAAACAGTGTGAATGTGGGTATGACCCAAATTATCCGTCAGGAAAAAGATTCCCTGATGAATGCGGCGGATATTTTATTGAAAGCGCTGACAAAAAAAGCCGTACCCGTTGCCTGCTACCCGGATACAACGAGGGAACCCCGTTCATGCCGCCTTATTCATTTTAATGAAGATCTGTTTAACACCGATACCCGTTTTGTACTGAGCGTAGGCAAGGCGAAAAACGAATACGAGAAAAAACTTTTAAAATCCTGCCCGCCTGCAAAACTTAAAGCCTTTGAGGAAACACTTGAACGTGACGGTATAGCCGTTATGTATCTGAAAGACAGCGACAATGTTTGGAACAAAAGCATTGATGTATTTTTAATCAAGGCGGCAAAGATTGCCAAACTCAATGAATTTGCCGAAGCCTTCGCCGCAAGGCTGGAAGAAGGGGAGAGCTTCGCTTTTGACAGCCCGGTTCTTGCCGTCCGTCCCGGCGCTGCGGATGATTACGGAGTTTCCGTTTTTAATACGGGGAATCTGGCCTGCAGTATAGAAAACGGCGGTCTTATGAACCTGATGCTGTTCCACACGGCGGAATTTTACGGCAACAGCGGCAAAACCACGGGGGAAGGGGAACTTATCCCCGAACAGAAATCCCATGTGTTCACATACGCCCTCTATCCCCATGAGGGCTCATACCGTAAGGCGCAGGTTTACCGCAAGGCTCTGGAATTTAATGACCCCCTCATTGCCGTTTCCGGCGTAAGCCAAGTGAAAAAGCCCGTTTTGCCGGAGCAAAAGTCGTTTTTAAAATCCAATGCGGACTTTATTGTCACCGCTTTCAAACTCAAAGGTTATCCTGCGGCTTCAATGCGGGGGAATTTAGGCGATATTCAAAGCCGCGGTCTGGCCTTGAGGGGCTTTGAACCCGACGGGGCAAAGGGTAAGGCGGAGCTGACTTTCGGTTTCGGGCTTAAAGGCGCCCAAAGGGTCAACCTTTTGGAGGAGGAGCCGGAAGATATTGCCCACGGCAAAACAAGCCTGAAGTTTTTGACATTGCCCCACTCAATAGAAACCTTTGCCCTCTCGCCCGTGCTGCCCGAACAGCAGTTGGGGCACTCGGTTTTGGGAGCAATGCGGGAAGAGGTGGAACCCACCTATGTGCGCAGTTGGGAGCATGACCTGGGGAGTATGCCCATGGGCTACCTTGCAGTGGCGGCGGTTATTGACAAAAAGGTTGAAAAAATAGACGAACTGAATTTCCGTGTGGAGATAAATGCGGTCAATAATCGTCCCGATATGAAAGCAAAGGGAACCTTGAACCTTACCCTGCCCAAGGGCTGGTCCTCCGACTTCAAAAAAATTAATTACAACATTGAGCCGGGCGGACACGGGGTTTACCCCGTAATAATTACAAAACCCTCAGCCGATGCAAAGGGCCTTATTCGCCTTAACTACAAGGATGACGGACAGTTGTTTGAAGATGTTTTTGAAGTGGGCAGCTTTATGCCGACCCTTGATATGGAGATAGACGGGAATGAAATCAGGGTTAACGTAATGAATCTTACCGAAGAAACCTTGAGCGGCGAGCTGGCATTGGCAACCCCGATAGAAACCTGGGGCCTGCAATCCCGCAATCCCTTTGCCTTTGCGGATATAAGCCCCCGCACTCAAAAGGTTAGCGTTGCCCCGGGGGAAAGGAAGGCATATTCGTTCAGCGTTAACCTTCTTTCAGATGAGGTCTTCCCCGCCTATTACGCCGTGGCAAAACTAATGATTAACGGGCGTATTTACTTTGCCTATGCCCGCAATAAGGGGCCGCTCCACAACTACTGGGCGCATGTTTATGCCAGAGAAAACGGCTCAATAATCAACCTTTTGACTATTGATTGATGTGGAGTCTTGGAGCTATGATTTTGTGAGAGTATCTTGTAAGCAAGTATTATTTTTGGAAGGTGAATTATGTTTAAGCAGTTTATTTCAGAATATATTCTTAATGCGAAAGAAGTTTATTTCTATGACAAAAAGATACTTTATGTTGTAGATAAAGAAGGAAAGGCATACGGTTACAGTACGAGGGGCCAAGAATGGTATCCAAAGGAAAATTTCCGGGATTGTTTGGAATCTGCGCAAACTGCCAACCTTTTTAAACACATCACAAAGGAAGAGGCCGTTCAACTGTATTTAGGCTGGATAAACAATAGGCGTCTGGATACAGCGATTATTTATGCAGTTGAACATCATGCCGGACAGTTTCGGAAAGGCTCTGTGCGTTCCTATATTACGCATCCGCTTGAAGTGCTGCAGATACTCAAGTCAATGAGAGCGGATACCAATCTTATGATTGCCGGTGTCCTCCATGACACAATAGAAGATACCGAGGCAACGGAGGAAGAGATTCGTGAACTCTTTGGTGATGATGTTGCTAATCTTGTGACTGCTCACAGCGAAGACAAAAGTAAAAGTTGGCAGGAACGCAAGAGCCACGCTATAGAAGAACTTGTTACAGCGGATAAGCGTTTAAAGATGCTGATTATGGCAGACAAAGTTTCCAACTTCCGCGATATGGTACTCGACTATTCGCAAATCGGTGATGAATTGTGGAACCGATTTAATGCTCCGTTCGACAAACAAGCGTGGTTTTTTCGCGGTATCGTAGATGCACTTCATGATATGCAGGATTATCCCGAATGCGCTGCTGTATATTTTGAGATAGTAGAGCTTTACAAATCCTTGTTTGGGTAATTCTATCAGTATGCCGGAGGCAATGAACCTCGGTTGCATTGAATTTGATGTGTTTGCCGATATGTCCTAAAGTTGACAAAACGGCGATTCTACTGTAACATACGCAAGGAATTTTTATTGGAGGTAACAATATGGTATTGGCAGCGGTAGGCAAAAACGGTACAGGCAAAGATTACTTTTTGGAGTATCTTGCAAAAAAGCATAATTTACCCATGATTTCCATAGGCGATGTCGTCAGAGAGTTGGCGGCAAACGACGGCTTGAAACTCACCAGGGACAACCTGCATAAAACATCNNAAATATATGGAAAAGTACGGGCAGACCTTTTTCCCGGAGCAGATTGTTTCAAAAATCAAAGAATCGGGGAGCGAGGTTTATCTTGTATCCGGCGTTCGTCCTTTATCCGACGTGATGTTTTTAAAAGCGGCTTTCGGTGATGACTTTGTGCTTGTAAACGTGGTCATAACTGATGACGATGTTCGCTATGAGCGTATGCTTGCCCGCGGTTCCGCAAGGGACGGCACAAGCAAGGAAAAGCTCAGGGAAAACGACTTGGGGGAAGAAAAACTTTTCCAAACAAGTAAGACGGAACAAATGGCCGACTATGTTATAAACAATGACGGCACCGTGGAAGACTTTTTTGCCGCTATTGACAAGTTTTACGAAGAGCATATAGCGGGCAGACAATAACTGATACCGGGCAAAAAAGCGCAGGGCGGGTTTTACCCGCCCTGTTTTACTGTTTTGAGTTTATCCGACAGTTTATAATCTCAAGGCTTAATCCGCTTTATTTTATCTCCCTTAACCATAAAAACATTTTCCGCCAAATCCATAAGGGGTTTGTCGTTGATTGAATCGGTGTAAAAGTTTTTAATTGCCGCATCGGGGTACCTTTCCTTAAAGGCCGGCACCTTATTTTCACGGTAACATAAAAACTCAATTTTGGCGGTTTGTTTGTTTACCCTTGAGCAGATATAGTTTTTAATGCCGAGTCTGGCAAACAATTCATCCAGTAAAATATCCGGGCTGGCGGAAATTATTAAATCGTCATCCTGCCTCTGATCTTTAAAAAAAGGCTTGATTTTATGCATGTTGCGGTCCCAAAAATCGCTGATGTCTTTTTCAAGACCGTCCAGATTTTTGACAAAGTCCTCGGCAAAATTGGCGTAGTTATTCAGCAGGTCGTCAATAGTCACTTTGCCTTGTTTGTACCTTATTGCGCCTAACATCGCCTTGGGCAAATAACGCAAAAGTGAAGGGTGTCTCCTCAAATAAAAAAAGAACAGATCCAGACTGCTTTCTCCCCGGTAAATAGTGTTGTCAAAATCGTAGACGTTCACGCATGTTCCTCCTTCTTAAAATGACGCAGGGCAATTATATCACACTTCACGGCAACATTTGCAATATTTATAAAAACGCTTCGGCAATAATTGACATGTGGGCAATGTTCACATATGGGACGGCGTTTTTTTGTGCATATTTTGCATTGACAAAACTCTAAGTTATGGTTAATGTGAGTTTGAAATTTAGATTTATCTAATTATATTGAAACATTTTGCTGGATTTTTACAGCTTAACGGATGGGAGGCGAAATAAGTATGCAACAGGACAACTATTTTGATGAAGTATATTCCGACACCGATTCCAAAGTTAAGTCACGGCAAATCGGCAATAATGCGCCTTTTAAAAAATGGGCAATCCCGCTTGCGTCATGTTTTCTTCTGCTTTTTATAGGCTTGGGAACATTTTTTGCTGTATATCAGAACCGCAGCCTGAAAGAGAACTCTTATTCCGATGTAAAACTGTTTACTGACGGAACGTTGCTTTATTTTACCGATGTCGGAAAAGATAATAAATTATTTTCATACGACCCTGTCGCACAAAAAATTAAAGCCGTGACAGATGAAGCGGTTTATGAGTTCTATGTTAATGATGAGTACTATTTTTATTGCAATAAATCCGGCCTTTATTCTCAAGACCGAAAAACGGGGGCGAAATACCCGATTTTAGAGTACGGTAAAGAACCCCCCGAACGCATAAAAGAACTTGACGGAAAAACACTTTTGGATACTCCGATAAATGAATATTGCCACGACATTACGGAACATCAGGGCTCTCTCTTTTTTGTGCATGACATGAGCATTGACCTTAAGGTTGATGAAAACACAATAAACGGACAGGAAAACCGGGTAACGCTTTATCGTTTTGATATGGAACCAAAGAGCCTTACAAAAATCAAAAGCGATTATCATGTGTCGGGTATTCCCGTACCGCCTAACCCGCCGAAGGACAGCCCCGATTACGCCCCCGACTATACGGGCTTTGAGCATTACAAAGATATTTCCATGAACCAACTGAACATCATGGATGACGGTATATATTATCGGAACGGCTCCGGCGTTCACCGCCTGTCTATGGACGGTAAAGACGAAAAAACGGTTTATGCCTCTTCCGGGATAGCCCATATTTATTGGCATGAAACGGTTTTTAATTGCATAGAGAATATGGAGTCGGATTTAAACTCCGCTGTCCCGATTGAGGATCAGGAAGTCGGAATATGTTGCAATGCCGTTAATTTGAAGGGTGAGAAAACAGTCTGCAATAAAATGACGGATGAAAAAACTGCCCGACTGAATCCGGCGGATATTTATTATGATTCCAAAACCGATTCATATCTTGTTTTGCTTAATAAAAAGTTAATCCGCTTTTCTTTTGACAATCCTCAAGAATATATCACCGTAGCGGAGGTTGACAAAAAAATACAAAACATAAATACTTACAATATTATAACCGTGGAAAAACGGATTTTCATATCCGCATATGACGGTATTGCCCGCACGCCGTTAAAGAACAATGATTATTACATTATGACCGTAGACGATGATAATGATATGATTCCGATAATTAAAAACGGCAAAATTGCCTCATAGGTTTTTCTCTTTGTAATATAATGAACGGCTATTAAAACAGGAGTGAGTTGTATGAAAAGATTTATTGCGGTACTTTTGTGCTTTGTCACGATGTTAAGTCTGTTTTCCGCTTGCGGAAAGAGTGGAAGAACGGAAAATGAGCCGGAATTGTTTTTTATGAGAGTTTTTGATGACGAGAAATTGATGAAAAGCATAACGGATGTGTATATTCCGCATAAGACCTTTATTCTTTTATCAAGGGTGGTATATGCGGATGATATTACCGGGTTTTTAAAATTTCCGAGTATTGAAAAAGTAGAACAAGGCAGCTATGTTTTCAGAACGGAATTACGAAAATTTGTGTTGACCTTTGACAGTGACGGGCAATTAACCGATATGCTGAACATCGGCAACAGATGTATATCAAAAAGAGAATTTAAAAAAATCAAAGCTGGGGATTCTTTTAAGAGTGTTGCGGAAATTGACCCCTCCGCTATTTTATGGGAAAAATGGCCGCCGCTCCTCGGAGAACCGTTATTAACAGAACCCCCGAACTCCGAACATATTTTGAGTGACGGCTCTATCGGGCTTGTCGAATATAAAAGGATTGACGGCGATTATGTGGTGGAAAGCACCGTCATTTTCCGAAAAGAGATTGATACAAATTTGCTTAAAGCGCTTGCGAAGGGGGCTAATCTTTAATTGAAAAAAGAGAGAGGGGTTTTGTGCTATGTTAAAATCGTGCAACAGAAAAAAGAGCCTTATTGTCTTGTTCAGCGTTTTAATTCTGCTCCTGCTGATAGCAACAAAAATGTTTATTCTACCGGCTTACCGTTACAACTGCGCCGTTAAAGCCCTAAACGTAGGTTCAAAGGAACAGGCGCTGAGTCTGTTTATGAAATCTTATCGCTATAAAGACAGCATGCAGTATATTCGTCAGCTTTCCCGTTCCATGCAGGTGGTTGATTCGAGTCAATTCTTTACTGTCGGCCTTAATTCGTCGGACGGTACCGTCCTGTTTGCAGGCGATGAGGATTATGCTGAAGAACAGGCTGAAATCAAAAAATGGCGGGATATTAAAGCGGTAGCCGCAGGGGAAGGACACATTGTCGGGCTAAAATCGGACGGAACCGTTTTGGCGGTCGATTTTAATTTGGAGGAATTGCAGGATTGCGGTCAGAGTGATGTGGGCGGTTGGCGTGACATCGTTGAAGTGTCAGCCGGATATCAGTTTACCGTCGGTCTTAAATCTGACGGTACCGTTGTTGCCGTTGGTAAAAACGATTATGGTCAGTGTGATGTTTCCGGTTGGCAAGATATTGTGTCCGTATCTTGCGGTCCCAATCATACCCTTGGTTTAAAAGCGAACGGAAGAGTTGTGGCAACCGGTCAAAACGGAGAGGGGCAATGCGATGTAAAACTGTGGAGAAACATCGTTGCCGTTTCAGCAGGCTGGACGCACAGTGTCGGCTTGAAATCCGGCGGACGGGTTACCGCTGCAGGGTCAAATTACACGAAAGAATCTGCGGTGACTTTTTGGAGAAATATTGTTTCCGTTTCAGCGGGTGCCTCCGAGACAATAGCTTTAAAAACGGACGGAACGATTGCTTATACGGGAGTTGTGAAGTCTGAGGCGGAAGCGTTTGGCGTTGATTCGTTATATCAAAAGCTGATGGAGTGGAAAGACGTTGTTGCCGTTTCTGCGGGAGCACGATATGTGGTTGCCGTGAAAGCTGACGGAACGATAGAAACAAATGAAAGCCGTCTTGAGAGTAAAACTGATTCGTGGCAGTTGTTTGGTTAACTCGGTAAAATCGGGCGTCGGAATACAGTTGCACAATTTTGAGCAAGCGAGTGCATTGGCGGTAAGTTTTAACGATTTGTAAAATGAGAGTCGGTTTATTGACAAACAGTTCCGCTTTGCTTATCATTAATTGCAACAACCCCCGACAAGTTTGGGGGATTTTTGAGGGGAATAAAAAATGACAAACTCTCAATTCCGCGGTAAAAAAGTTCTGCTTATCATCAACCCCAAGGCGGGTAAAACCAAGCCCATGTCCGTCTTGTCGGAAGTACTCGGTATTTTTACCGCCGCCGGGTGTAAAACGGATGCGTTAAGTACAAGAGGCAGAGGGGACGCCACAACTTATGTAAAAGAGTATGCGGCAAAATATGATTTGGTTGTCTGCTGCGGCGGTGACGGTACTCTTAATGAAATACTCAACGGAGTTATGAGCCTGAAAAAGCCCTTGCCTATCGGCTATATTCCCACGGGGACAACGAATGATTTTGCCTCCACTATGGGCCTTTCCCTCAACTTGGAGCAGGCGGCAAGGGATGTTCTGAACGGGCGTTTGGTTCCCCACGATATAGGCAGATTTAACGGCGATACTCACTTTACCTATATAGCCACCTTCGGCTCAATGGCGGAAGTTGCGCACATAACCAGCCAGAAAATGAAAAACAGACTGGGTCATGCGGCCTATATTCTGGAAGGCTCAAAAACCTTTTTTAACATGCGGCCCTATCATATGACCCTGGAGTTTGAAGGCAAGGTTGCCGAGGGTGATTTTAATTTTGGGGAACATCACCAATACCCACGCTATAGGCGGACTCATTCATTTGAAGGACAGGCGGGGAAAANNCAGGCGGGTAAAACTTGATGACGGTGTTTTTGAAATCCTGTTTTTCCGCAAGCCCAAGGGTGTTAAGGATGCGGCTAACATAGCCCGCTGGTTGCTTACTCAGAATGAAAATAACCCGATCGTGATTTACGGGAGAGCCAAGTCCGTGGTTTTAACCGCTCCGGAATATGTTTCCTGGACTCTTGACGGGGAGTTCGGCGGTTATCACAAGCGTGTAGAAATTGAAGCTTGTCATCATGCTGTCCGGTTTATAGTTCCCCAATAAGCCTGATGACAAAGAAAGAGGCGGGAGTTGAATAACGAAGATAAGGTACTGCTTATTATCAATCCCAAGNNAAAAGCCCATGTCAACCTTAACGGATATTCTGGATGTTTTCGGCCGCCACGGCATTAAGGTGACCTCAATGAGCACTACCGGCCCCGGTGACGCACAACGTTTTACTGCGGAAAGGGCGGGGGAATTTGATGCCGTTGTATGCTGCGGGGGTGACGGAACTTTAAACGAAGTCATAACGGGCTTGATGAGTTCATCGCTTTCTGTGCCTATCGGCTACATCCCCATGGGGACCGCCAATGACTTTGCAAAGGGGTTGGGTCTGTCTTCCGATCCGATTAAAGCCGCCGAGGATGTTATAAAAGGAAAACCCGTTCCCCATGACATCGGTTCTTTTAACGGGGATATCTATTTTTCTTATGTCGCCTCCTTCGGTACGATGTCCGACATTTCTTATCTGACCTCCCAGAAAATGAAGAATATGTTAGGCCACTCCGCCTATTTTCTTAAGGCTGCGCCGTATTTTTTCAGAATGAAACCTTATCATGTTAAGGTGGAGTTTGAGGATAAGGTGTTCGAGGATGAATTTCTTCTCGGGGGGACTGCAAATTCTAAATCGGTTGCCGGTATGGTCAAGTTAAAGGATAAAACAATCAGTCTTGACGATGGAATTTTTGAACTGATTTTTTTCCGCAAACCCCGTAATTTATCCGGNNATGGCTGCTGACTCAAAATCCGAATAATCCCTCCGTTATTTTTGAAAAAGCCGAGTCGGCGCTTTTAACCTGCAAAGAGTATGTGCCCTGGACGGTGGACGGGGAGTTTGCCGGTCTCCACAACAAGATTGAACTGAAAGCACATTACCACGCCATAAGTTTTATAAGACCCGTGTAAATATGAATTGATATTTTTAAAACCGCCCCTCCTTTCGGACGGGCGGTTGTTTTATATAAAAATGCAAATTTAATCAGGGCAAGCCGTGTCGGCTTTCTTCCGCAGGAACCTCCGTTTGAGTATCGGCGTTTTCACTTAAAACGCCTTCCTCCCCGGCGGCTCTTTTTTTCAGTTCTTCGATAATCGCTTTGTGCTTGTCCAGGGTGAGGTCGTAGAAAAAGTATGGGGTAATACTCAAGACAAGGGCCGCGGCATTGATAATCAGTGCAACATATAAAATCTTGTTGCGCATTACGGGGTCATAAAGAATATCCCAGTCGGAGGTAAAGCCGATGGAAGCGAAGATTGTCGGAACAATCATACCCGTGAGGGTGGTCAGGGGGGTGGTGATAAAACCGAAGACCCCCAAAAAGCCGTCAAGCCGCTCCCCGTATTTGTACTGCTGATAATCCCATTGGTCGGCAACCATGGCTTTGGCGGCTACATCGGAGGGAGTATTTATCAGAATGAAGATAAAGGCCGAGAGCGTGAAAATAATAATGTTGCCCGTTTTGAGCGCAAAGTACTGGCCGAAAAGGTTTATTAACCCTGCGGCGGAGGCAATGAGCCTCACATTGCGCTTATCAAACTTTTTGATGATTGAGGGGGCAAGTATCAGCCCCGGATTGTATGCCACGCCGATGATTGTCAGATATATTCCCATAAGCCACTCTTTGCGCAGAGCGTAGACAAACATAAGGGTCACAAAGTTTACGCTGCCGGCGTTTATGCTGCCGAAAAGGGCGGAAATGGTGTTAATCCAGTTGTACTTATTGCTCAAAACGNNCGGCTTGTGGTCTTTGGCCACTATTACCTTGTCCTCCACCTTGTAGGCGAGCAGGTAAACCATGGGGATAAACAGCAGCAAAAGCGCCGGCATAACTATCCGGTAAGTGCGCAGGTTTTCATATCCTCCGGTCATGGTGGCAAGAACGGGGAGAGCCACATTCAAAACGGAGGGGAGAGCCGAGCCTATAATCGTACCTATGGACATCAGGCGTGTGCGCTCTTCGCTGTTGGGGGAGATTACATTGATAATGTTGTTTGCCTGAACGGCAAAACTGCTTACATTGTTGTAAACGGAAAAAAGCAGATGCAGAACCCAGAACCTGGTGTAGTAAGGCATGGAGTTAAAAGGCAGGTAAGCGAGCAAAACTATGATGATAAAAGTGGGTATGCCGCCGGTAATAATCCATGGGCGGTATTTGCCGTATTTGGGCGAAAGTTTTTGATAGACGATAACTTTGTAATAAAAGGCCAGACAGTTAATCAGCAGTATTGTTCCCAGAACCTGGGGCAGGGCGGGCAAAAAACTTTCAAAGGGCGCCTGGGGCACAAAATAGAGGGCCAGACCGATTATGCCCATGGTGATAAAAAGGACGTTCATCTTTTTCATGGTCTCTTTGCGGAGAACGCCCAGGTTGTCGGTGAGCATCATGTGAACGGGGGAAAGGGCAAGACCTATTGGCATGCCTATAAGCCCTAAAACATAGATATCCCGAAAGCTGATTTCATAAATCGCACCTACCAGCAGGCAGCTTGCCGCAAAGTTGAAGTAGGACATTACGTTGCCTGCCAGCATACTGCCCGAAAGACCCAGGCAGTAGCTGGTGTACTCTTTGTAGGGTACGTAGTCGCCCTCTCTCGGGTTGTGTCAGTATTTTTTCACATCGGTAAGCATTGTAACAAGCCTGCCGAAAGAAGCTTTGATTTTACTCATCTCTCAGCCCCCCATTCAACCGGCACATCTGCATTTATATTTGCGTCTTTTCTTCTTTTCCAGTCCTTGCCGAGAATGAGTTCGCTGTCACCTTCCGCTCGGGCGATTTTAATTGCATCCAATTTTTCCGCATCAAAAAATGCAAAGTCGCCGACAGTCTTTATCGAGGCGGGGATGTAAACATAGGTAAGTGAGTGGCAGAAAGAGAAAGCGTCGTCGCCGATTACTTCAAGGGAATCGGGCAAGTCCGCCTTTTCAAGCCCCTTACATTTGAGGAAGGCCCTTGCCCCTATGGTTTTAAGTCCCTCGGGGAAGTCAACCGTCTTAATGTCGGTGCATTTGTAAAAGGCGTTGTCGGCAATTTCTTCCACGCCTATGGGCAAACTCAGGTGTTCGGTGTTTTTATTGGGAAAAGCCACAAGGGTTTTACCGTCCTTTGTGTAAAGCACGCCGTCAATGTCTTTATAAGCCGGGTTGTCCATACTGACTTTGATCGCTTTAAGTTCCTTGCAGTTTGTCAGCGACCAACTATCAATTTCGACTATGCCCGCACCGATAGAAATCTCCTGAAGATATTCGGAGTTTGAAAAAGCAAAACTTTTCAGTGCCGTAACGGGCTTGCCGTCAACTTCATCGGGTATTTTGTACTGCTTATGTGCGGAAGTGCCCTTGAACAGGCTTAAGGTCAGTTCCTCCCCGCGGGACTCAAACTTTACCTTAGGCTCACGCCCGCCCCTTTCGGGGGCTATTGCGTCAAGGTCGCAGCCGGCAAGGGCGCAAAGTGAAGCGATAACTAACAATGCCGCCAACAGGCGCCTGCCGTTGCAAAATCGGGTAAACTTTTTCAACCAATCCACTCCTAAAAATCTTTCAACCTATAAAGCCGGTTTGTTTAGAATTTCAGTTTAATGGCGTTGTTCGGGTTCGGTTAATTAATCCCCCAGCAAGCCGTAGTATCTGCCCATCCAATAGGGATGTAAAAATACCGTCCCGTCTTCCGCCCGTCTTCCGTTCAAATGAGGGGAACTGCTGATTTCAATAGCCGTTGTTTCGTTCCCGTCGGCATCGGTCTTTGTTACAAGTTTGATGCCGCTGTCGGCGTTGAAGGGGCTGGCGTCATACTTGTTCATGGGTTTTTCGTCATAAGGCAGAGGCTCTTTAAGTTGGGGCGGCATCCAAAACTCTTCGGAAGCCGTAATCCACTCCAAGTCATCTCTGTGGCTGTTGTAAGTCGGCCAATGTATTAAGTCCAAGGGCAGTTCTTCCAATGACTTGGCGGCAAGTTCAATGTCACAGTGCCTGCCAGTCAAAGCGCCGTAAATTACGCTCCAAAGGGGACTGCGTTCCACCCGTTCATATTCCCAGTGATGGGTGAGGCCGAGCAGAAGGTAAGAGCGTATTACGGGGTCTTTTTCGTATTTTAACAGGGGGGTAATGGTGAGCATTCCCAACTCGTCGTCAATATGGCAGGAATGGTAATCTTCAAGTTTATAGTGCATGGTGTTCATCAGATAGTGGTGGTCTTTAATCATACGCAGGTAAACTTTATTATACTTTTCGTCCCCCGTCATGTGGCAGGCGGTTTTAAGCATGGATAAAAGCTCCAAAGCGTTCTGCCCCCGTTCCGCATGCCAGTGGTCATTATGGTTTAAGTCCTCCGGCGCCCAGTTTGCCCAAGTGGTGGGCAGGCCGTCGGTATCAACCAACTTAAAGTTGTTGGCGAGTATATGGTCCATAATTGCCCTGATTATATCGGCAATTTCGGCCTTTTCTTTGTCGTTTGCAACTATATCGTAATAGGCGGAAAATCCGTAAAAATTACCGACCATCTCATCGCTGGAAGTTTCGCCTTTCCATTCGCATTCCCCGTCGGCGTCAAGATGCCACTCCGGGTCCCCGTTGCCGAAGCCCGCACCCGGGTCATCCGGGTAACGTACCGCCCGGGCGGTAAAGCCGGGTATGCCGGTGATATAGGCCAACTGTTTAAGGGCGCCGAAACCTCTGCGGGCCTTTTCCAAAGCGTCTTTTTCTTTTGTAACGCCGTAACGGTAGCATTGGCTTGCCATATACATAGAGGTCCATGTACCGTCATTGTCGGAAACCTCCACATGACCGCTCTCAATATCCCCCGGTACATCCAACAACCGTATTGTCACATAACCGCCGTGGCGCACATGGTATTTTTCCACCGTTTTCTGGTAGTGGGCGGCTTTTTCTTCAAGGGTCATAAGGGCGGTTTCAATTATGCTTAAGCCCTCGTCGGTGCCTGCACAAACGGTGCCTGAGGGGGAAGCGGCCACGCTCAAAACTGCAGGGGAGGGAACCCAGCGCTGAAAACCGAGATATTTGAGCTTGCCGTCTTTTAAGAGCACAAGACCTGTTGAAGTGGCAAACCATTTATTTCCGTCAGGGGTGAAAGTCATGGCATTGATACAGCCCCTGGGCAGTTCGGGTACTTCCCGTGCGGAAAGCCAATGTCCCTTGCCGTCATAAACGCAAACCCCCTTATCCGTGCCCACCCATACATAGCCTACGCTGTCAAAGG
The DNA here is from genome assembly GCA_002329225.1 of Ruminococcaceae bacterium UBA1447. Lineage (GTDB taxonomy): Bacteria > Bacillota > Clostridia > Oscillospirales > Acutalibacteraceae > UBA1447. The sequence goes on along the minus strand of DCTF01000160.1, from coordinate 7,477 downwards.
CGACACAGTTTACATTATTGCTTATCAGCCCAGTGAACTCCTTAAAAAGCTCAGCCCAGTGGGGACGCTTGCCGATAAGTCCTAAAAGACCGCTCTTCTTTGTTCCCGCAAATATAGCGTTATCGTCACTGACGGCCAGAGAAGAAGCGATGCCGGGGACATCTATATGGCGCTCAAAGCCGGAACCGTCCTCCGTCTTTTTGTACAGATAATCTTCGGTCAAAAGCCAGAGCGTGCCGTCGGGACTCTCCTTCATGTCGGCAACGGGTTTGTTAAAGGCGGGGAAAACTGCGGCCTNNACCGTTTATACAAAAGAGCTCACAGCCTGACCCGGCCCAAAGCCGCCCCTTACTGTCGGTAAACAGCATGGAAACCTCGCCGCCGTCTTTGGCGGTTTTCAATTTAATAAGGCTTGCCTTGCCGTCTTCTATCTTGGCAAGTCCCTTTGAGGTTCCTGCAAAAAGGGTTCCCTTTTTGTCATAAGCAACGGCCGGTATTTTGTTTGAAGGCAGGCCCTGCGCCGTTGTAACAAGGCTCCTTGTGCGCTGCTCAAATCTGCCGTTAAAATATGTTCTTTTTTCCATATTTTCCCCCTCCTGTAGCATGGCTCAAAGCCGCTTATATTATTGACAGTAAACAGTATATATGATAAACTCGCCGCTGTAAAGAACCGCGGTCTTTCCATTACTGCCGCGGCCGCGGAGGCTCGCCGACAATGAATTTTTTTGTCAAAGATAAGANNCATTTGTAATTGCTTTGCAAAACCTTATAGCTTTCAGCGTCAATCTGGCTGACAGCATTATGCTCGGCTCCTACAGCGAGATTGCGCTGAGCGGAGCGGCCGTTTGCAATCAAATTCAGTTTTTACTGCAAGTGTGCGTTAACGGCATTGTTACCGGCTTGGTGGTAATATCGGCCCAATATTGGGGTAAAAAGCAGACAAAACCTATCAAAAAAACATTCGCTGTGGCCTTTTGGTTTGCGGTGACGGTGAGTGTTGCCCTTACGGTTCTTTGCCTTTTTGTACCCGACGGTATTTTACGCCTGATAACAAATGAAGAAGCGGTTATCGCGCAAGGCGTGGAATATCTTAAAATCGTCTGCTGTTCCTACGTAATTTTTGCAATTACCACTGTGTTGCTGGGAGCACTGAGAAGTGTGGAGACGGTGAAGGTGGGTTTTTGGGTTTCCTTCCTCGCTCTTTTTGTTAATGTAGGGCTCAACTACCTGTTAATTTACGGTAAAGCCGGCTTTAGTGCAATGGGTATCAAAGGGGCGGCCTTAGCCACCCTTTTAGCTCGGGTGTTTGAACTTGCCGCTGTTTCGGTTTATGCGGCTTTAATCGATAAAAAGCTGAAACTCCGCATAAAGGACATTTTCAGTGTTGAAAAAAGTTATATACTCGACTTTAAAAAGACCGGCTTGCCGACGGTGCTTTCCGGAACCTCATGGGGGATAGCCATGGGTGTACAGGGGGCTATCCTCGGGCGGCTGGGCGCCTCTACCATTGCCGCTTCCAGTATTGCCACTACAATTTTTCAAGTGGCGGTTGTGGTGGCGGGCGGCTCCGCCAACGCCTCAAATATAATTATAGGCAAAGCGGTAGGGGAAGGGGATTTATCCAAAGTAAAACAGTATGCCAAAACCATGCAGGTGCTGTTCTTGGGCATAGGCTTGGGGACATCCGCCCTTTTACTGGCGGGTAAAGCGTTTGTCATAGACCTCTACAACGCCTCGGCGGAAACGGCGGCGCTCACGGGCAGTTTTATTCTTGTGCTCTGCGTGACCGTTATAGGCACCGCCTATCAGATGCCCTCTCTGACGGGTATTGTGGCGGGCGGCGGAGATACAAAGTTTGTTTTGTTCAACGACATTATTTTTATGTGGATGATGGTGCTGCCCCTGTCCGCAATTTCCGCCTTTATATTGAAACTCCCCGTCGTTGTAACCTTTGCTTTGCTTAAATCCGACCAGATAGCCAAATGCTTTGTAGCGGTGGTAAAAGTTAACCGTTTCGGCTGGATAAGAATTTTGACAAGAAAAGAAGCGGCTTAAAGCCCGTTGAAAATAGCCGACAATCGTCGTATTATAGGGGTAGTATATTTAAGTTGCCTGTGGGCTGTTCCCCGGAGGTGGTTGCCGTAAAGCACAATTATCTTAACAATGTCCCGCTTGATGAAGCGGTAAAAGAATATATGAGCGCACTTGAAGCGGCGGGTCTTGCTAATAAGACGCAGGTCATTCCCTCGGCTGAAGCCGCGGGGCGGATTACCGCGAGAGCGGTTTATGCCAAAATTAATTCCCCCCATTACAACGCTTCCGCAATGGACGGCATTGCCGTCTCCGCCGCCGTCACTTCCGCCGCAACCGAACTTAATCCGCTGGTTCTTAATAGAGAACAGTTTACCCCCGTGGATACGGGAGATCCTCTGCCTGCGGGTATGGATTGCGTTATTATGACCGAGGAAGTGGCGGAAGTACCCGACGGAGTTTTAATAAGCGCAGCGGCGGTCCCCTGGCAGCATGTTCGGCAAATCGGCGAGGATATGTGCGTGGGCGATATGCTCATGACCTCTTTTACGGAAATCANNACCGGCTTTGGCAGGTGCGCTTTTGGCAAGCGGGAATCCGGAAGTTGAAGTGCTCCGCCGCCCTCTTGCGGGTATTATCCCCACCGGAGATGAGATTGTTCCGGCGGACGGCAAACCCGCCGAGGGCGAAATTATGGAGTTTAATTCCGTAATTTTTACCGGTATGCTGAACGAGTGGGGAGCCGAGAGTAAAACCTATCCCGTCGTTCCCGATAAACTGCCTTTAATTGAACGGGCTATAAAAACCGCAGCCGAAGAGTGCGACATGGTGCTGGTGATTGCCGGTTCTTCCGCAGGAAGAGAAGATTACACGGCGGCAGCCGTAGAAAATACGGGCACCCTTGTCATTCACGGCCTGGCAATAAAACCGGGCAAACCCGCAGTGCTCGGACATATAGGGGCTGTACCCTGTGTCGGCGTGCCCGGTTACAGCGTTTCCGCCATTATAGTGATGGAAAAAGTTGTGCGGGTCGTTGCGGACCGTCTGCTTTGCAGGCAAAGTAAAAAGAACGATAACGCCCCTGCACGGTATTGCGGTTTTGATTCCGAACCTCTTGAGGCGGTGCTGGCAAATAAAATAACATCATCTTTAAAACACCGGGAATTTGTACGGGCAAGGCTGAGTTTTGCCGGCGGACGTTTAACTGCCGTACCTCTCAGCAGAGGAGCAGGGGTGATAACAAGTTTTACAAACGCCCATGCGGTTATTGACGTTCCACAGAACAGGGAAGGTTACGAAAGCGGAGAAAAAGTGCCCGTAACTCCCCTTGTTGATATCAAAGAGGTTATGGAGATGCTTGTTGTTACGGGCAGTCATGACCCCCTCATTGACGAAGTTGCCGATATGCTTAAAAGAAGCGGAGTTTCCTTCGGCCTTTCATCTTCCCATGTGGGCAGTATGGGGGCTATAACGGCTCTGAAAGCGGGACAGGCTCACCTCGGAGGCATACACCTGCTTGACGAGGCGGGGGAGTACAACCTCTCTTACCTTAAAAAACATTTTCCCGATGGCGGGATTATCCTTATTGAGGGCGTGGGCAGGGCGCAGGGCTTGATGGTGGCAAAGGGCAACCCGAAAGGCATAAAGAGTTTTGCCGATATTGCGAAGCCCGGTTTGTCATATGTAAACCGTCAGCGGGGTTCGGGGACGCGGATTCTTTGCGACCATTTGGCAAAAACCGCAGGTATCAACCCGCACGAGGTTTACGGTTATTACAGGGAAGAGTTTACTCATACGGCGGTTGCGGCTCTTGTTAAAGCCGGCAGCGCCGATGCCGGGTTAGGCATATACTCGGCGGCAAAAATCAACGGGCTGGATTTTATCCCCATAGCGGACGAGGCCTATGATTTTATCTGCCGTGCGGAAGATATTGACGACCCGCGGGTCAGGGCTTTTATAAAGATTTTACAAAGCGAGGCCTTTTTTGAGCGGCTCAGTGAAATGGGCGGCTACAGCTTAAAGGCTCCGGGAAGTGTTAAGGCTCGGCTTTAAATCCGGTGCCGGGGAAGGAGATAGTTATGTCAATGTCACATATAAATGAACAGGGTGAAGCCTCCATGGTGGACATAGGCGGCAAAAACGTGACCAAGCGAACCGCCAAAGCGCAGGCGGTTGTAAAAATGCTGCCCGCCGCCTTGGGACTCGTCCTTTCCGACAATATGCCCAAAGGCGACGTGTTCGCCGCCGCCCGTTTAGCCGGGATTATGGCGGCAAAAAAAACCTTTGAACTTATTCCCTTATGCCATAACATACCTGTTGACTTTGTGGAGATAAGCTTTAAGGTTGAAGAGCCGGACACACTGGTAATACTCTCACATGCGGGCTGTGAATATAAAACGGGGATAGAAATGGAAGCCATGACGGCGGTTTTCGCCGCCGCCCTCACGGTTTATGATATGTGCAAAGCGGTGGACAAAGGGATTATAATTACCGATGTAAGGCTTCTTGAAAAGCGGGGCGGAAAATCCGGCCCGTTCGGGGTTCTCTGAAAGAAAAAGGCGGGTGCAAATCCATGCATGACCAATTTAACCGTAAAATTGATTATTTGCGGCTTGCCGTAACCCGGCGCTGCAACTTAAACTGTACATACTGCGGCAATAAAAACCGCCTTTCGGTAAGCGGTGAGTTGGGCGCTTTTGAAATTCAGCAGCTTGTGCGGGCTTTTGTAAAATGCGGTGTAAAAAGGCTCCGTTTAACCGGCGGGGAACCGCTGCTTCGCACCGATTTGACGGAAATAATAGAGCGGGCCGCCGCTGTTGGCGGGTTAAAAGAGATTTCTCTGACCACCAACGGCACATTGCTCACGCAAGAGCTTGCCTTTACATTAAAAGAGGCGGGACTTGCTCGGGTAAACATAAGCATAGATTCCCTGAAACCCTTAAGATATAAGGAGATCACGGGCGGCGGGAATCTGGATGAGGCATTGGCGGGAGTGGAAGCGGCGCTGGTGTCAAGGCTAACCCCTTTACACATAAATGCGGTGCTTTTGCGGGGCGTAAACGATGATGAAGCGGATGATTTTATCCTTTATGCCAGAAAAAATCCGGTAACGGTGCGTTTTATTGAGCTTATGCCGTTTTCGCAGGAACAGAACTGCCTTGCGCCTGTACCCAACTCGCAAATTCTGGAGCGCCACCCCTATTTAACTCCGGTAAAACCCTTTACCCGTTCCCAACCTTCGGTTGATTACAGTGCGACTAATTGGAAGGGGAAGGTGGGCTTTATAAGCCCCATGAGCGATAAGTTTTGCGATAGCTGCAACCGGATAAGGGTGCTTTTTGACGGCCGCTTAAAAACCTGTTTAGGGGATGAGGGGACTGTGGACTTAAAACCCTTGCTTGACGATGAGGCGGCGTTGACAGACGCCATTAAAAAAGCCGTGCATTTTAAACCTCCGAGCCATAATTTTGAACCGGAGTGCGGTTTGGGCTATACTCTTCAGGAAATAGGGGGTTAAAATGGCTAAAGTTGTTGCGGTAAATATAAGCGAAAAAAAAGGGACGGCCAAAAAGGCCGTCGAAAAAGGAATATTGATTGAGGATTTCGGGCTTCAGGGAGATGCTCACGGGGGAAAAGGACACCGTCAGGTGAGTCTTCTTGCAAAAGAGAGTGTGGAAAAGTCGAAGGCTATGGCAAAGGACCCGGAACGGGTCAAGGGTATTTGTGAAGGCTCTTTTGCCGAAAACATAACCACCGAGGGCATTGAACTTTATACTTTAGCCGTAGGAACAAAGTTAAGGATTGCCGACGCGGTTTTGAAGATTAGTCAAATCGGCAAAGAGTGCCATGACGGCTGTGAGATAAAAAGACTTATGGGTAAATGCATAATGCCTCAAGAGGGGATTTTTGCCAAGGTAGTGACGGGCGGAACGATAAAAGCGGGGGACGAGATAATAATTGAGCCTGATTCCGGGGAATAAGAGCGGCTTAAAACAGGTAAACGGTTACTTCCTCGTTTTTTGCAAGCCCTTCCCGGTTGCGCTCTATTTTTACAAATCCGTCGGCTTGAGTAAGCAGAGTTATCAGGCCGGACTTAATAGGTACAGGCAGGACGGTTAAACCGTCCTTTTGTATTTTTACCGGCACATATTCTTCACGGCCGTGGTTGGAGGGCAGATTTATCCCCAATATTCCCGGTCGTGTATGCTGTACGGGTTCGGTTGCGTTCATGGAACAGATCAAAGGCCGTACAAAAAGCTGAAAGACAAACCAGGCGGAAACCGGATGCCCCGGCAGACCGAAGACGGGTTTGCCGGATATATTGCCGATAACCGTGGGCTTCCCCGGTTTAACGGCGATTCCGTGCAGCAGTACTTTGCCGAGCCTGTTTATGATTTTTGCCGTTATATCCCGTTCACCGGCGGAAGAACCTCCGGAGATAATGAGAATATCGCATTGGGGCAAAAATTCCGTCACTGCGGCGCTTAAAGCCTCTTNNCCCGCCGTTAAAGGTTCCCCTCCGCAGTTTTTAACCGCCGCCGCTATCATGTGGGAGTTTACATCCCGCATTTGAGCGCCTTCGGGTGTTTTGTCGGCGGGAATAATTTCGTCCCCCGTGGATATAATTGCAACCACGGGTTTTTTATATACCGGCACATCGGTAATTCCGAGGGCCGCCAATGCGCCTATGTCTTTTGCATTGATACGCACGGATTGTTTTATTACAGGTTTGCCGGGGCAAACGTCGTCGCCCTTGCGGACTATATTTTCTCCNNAGGTTTTAAAATGTAGCGGAAGCCGTCGCCGAAGTCCTCGGTGTTTTCCACCATTACGACTGCGTCTGCGCCCTGAGGCAGTTCGCCCCCCGTGGAAATTGAGGTGCATTCCCCTGAAGCTATACAGATACTGCTTTTTACCCCCATCGGGATATCCCCTTTAAAAATAAGCTGAGCGGGGATAGTGTCCGAACTGCCGAAGGTGTCGGCGGCAATAACGGCCAAACCGTCAACGGTGGTGCGGTTAAAGCCGGGTATATATTGGTCGGCGGCTATATCCTCAAAAACCGCCCTCCCCGAAGCGCTTTCCAGGGGCACGGTTTCACAAGGGGTGCGGATGTCGCCGAACTCCTTGCGGCATATCTCCAAAGTTTCTTCAGAAGATTTAACGGTTAACATTTTTCCTCTTTCATAAAACGGTTATCGGCTTATATTTGCACGGCAGTCGGGGCATGCTAAATCTGCCAGTGCTCCATAAATCTTTTACCCCATTCGGTTTTCGGGTTTTTAAGCAGTTCTTCCGGAGAACCCGTTTCGGCCGCCGCCCCGTTTTCCAGCAGCAGCACCTTGGTGGCAAGGTTGAGCGCCTGGCGGGGGGAGTGGGTGGCAAAAATCAATGTGGTGTCATTTTTTATGGAGTCTTCCAATAGAACTTTTTCAATCAGGTCAAC
>DCTF01000024.1:17658-18981 GCA_002329225.1 Ruminococcaceae bacterium UBA1447 | reverse complement strand
ACGTTGCCTGGCTTTAGCCTGTTTTTCTTTTTCAGCTTGCTTTGCCTTTTCACGGGCTATGCGCTCACGCTCTCTGGCTTTGGCTTTCTTTTCCGCCTCGGCTTGTATGGCCTTTTCACGAGCTATGCGCTCACGTTCTTCAGCTTTGGCTTTTCTTTCCGCCTCCAAGGCCTTTTGTTTGGCTAAGCGCTCTTTTTCGCGCCGAATTCTCGCTTTCTCTCTCTCTTTATCTCGCTTTGCCTTTGCAAGAGCGGCTTCTTTTTCCTTCTTAGCTTTAAGCCGCGCACGCTCGCGCTCTTTGCGTTGACGCTCCAGCTCTTTTTGCCGGGCGATTTTTGCACGTTCCCGCTCTTTGCGGCGTTTTTCAATTTCCTTTTTCCGCTGAATCTCCTGGCGAATTTTCTCTTCAATCGCATCTTTTCTGGCTTTTTCCGCTGCAAGAGCACCGGCAATGGCATTGCGGATTCTTTCTTCGCCTTTAATCTTCTTTTTAGTTGCCCGTTTTAACTCCTCGACAAAGACACGGCGAATTTCGACTTCTTCCATGTCGTAATCCATAACCAGCTCTTCCGCCAGACGTTTGAGCATTTTGGGCTTAAGACGGCGTTTTTTAAGTTTTGCCGCAGTTTCCTGGAAAGAAACGGTGTTGTTCTTAAGTAAAAGGTAATTAAAGGCATAGAGACGGTTCAGGTCGTTACGGTACTCTTCGCTCACCATCTCATTTGACTCGTGGGCGATAATCTCGTAACCCACATCATCATAAGACGAAATAAACTGCCAAAGGCGCAGACATGCCTGGAAGTTGGGGTCCTTCATAATGACGTTTGTACGCATTATGGGGGGACGCACCGGTGTACAATGCTGGAGTTCGTTCATAAATGCGGAGCGACCGAACTCATTTATTATCTGTTTTATGTGACCGATACGTTGGAAAGCATCATATTCTTTAGTATCTCTGCTTGCGGATTCCGTACCGGACTGGGAAGAAATTTCCAACTTATACTGAATCTTTTCGCCGCCTCTTTCCACATCGCTGACCATCTTCAATGAGGACATATTCTCATCGTCCCTTAATGCGAAAAGAGCATCATAACGGGCATCAATAAAACGAATAAGCATCCTGATAAGGGTGAAAATGAAGCGGTTTTCATAAATCTCATAACTTTCCTCACGGAAAACGTTAAGGATTTGGCTGGGGGTAACATTGTCATCGTCCACACGGGCTATCAGGTTAGTATGCTGGGCAAGATGACGAACCGATTCGGCAGTTATCTTTCTGGCACGCTCAATGGGGACAATTTCCTCTTCCTGAACGATAAAACG
>DCTF01000024.1:11186-17620 GCA_002329225.1 Ruminococcaceae bacterium UBA1447 | reverse complement strand
GGTCAATCTTTTTCTCAAAATACCGGTGAAATAATGAGAATCGATTCTCGCCCCGCTCGACATTGTCAAGCAGTTCTTCATAAAAGTCGTTATCATCCGTAAGGGAGCGGATTGTCGTTTTGTATTCCGAATACAGGTCGGAGTACTTTGTCCCCATCTTTTTTCAGTCCCCTTTGAGTGATGTTGTCGAGGTTAGATTTCAGTTTAGTTATAGATTAGATTAACTTCTGCAATCTTTCGAGATATTCTTTGGATTCCTTCATATTTGACTTGCCGAAGTGCTTGTTAAGGTAGGTAATCAGGCCGCCAACTTCGTCACGTATAAAGGAGAGATTGAGAGCTTCAAATTTGCGCAAAATTTTATGGCAGAGAATAAAGTCAAGACCGTCAATTTCAGTTCCGCCGCAGCCAACATAGGCGGGGATAAAGTCTTCAAGCTGCTTTACAATACGGTTACCGAAAGCTAAGCGGAAGTGTTCAATAACATAGTCGTCAAGTTCGGCAAGCTTTCTTAAGTTTTCTTCAGAAACCTTATGTTTAACCTTGCACTCCTGGAACATGGACTCCAGATGTTTGTAACTCAAGGCCAAATGATCGGTCCAGGGAGCATCGAAATGCTTACCCTTGGTGTTAATGTCAATAGGAATAGCACGGTCGTAAACTTTATCGGTAACGGCGAATGTGGAGTCGTCGATATTGATTGTGCCGATATACCACATATTCTCGGGCAATCTGAGTTTGCCGTCAAACAGGTTTTTCGGGTCCGTAGGCCAAACGGAGGGCACAAGGCTGACAACCCATTCATCACGGCTGGGCATTTCGAGAATGGAAAGGAGTTCAGCAAAGTAGTACTCAACACGAGCGATGTTCATTTCGTCCATGATGGTGAGGAAAATCTCATCCTTGTAAGTGGCCTCGTACATTTTTTTAAGGAGTTCCGTTTCGTTAAAACGTTTTGTAAACTCATTAAAGTAGCCGAAAAGTTCAGTACGGTCACGCCATGAGGGCTGTACGGAGCAAATAGTGGCGTCATTACGCAAAAACTTGCCGAACTCATAGGGCAGTGACGTTTTACCTGTACCGGAAATACCTTGCAAGAGAATAAGGCGGGTAGTGGCAAAAGCGGAAACAAAGAGGCGTATTACCCTTTCCTCATAATAAAGCCCCATGCGGGAACAGGCGAAGTTGCGGAACATATCGCAAATTTCAGGCAAGGTAATCTCATTGTTATAGTCGGGAGGAATGTAGTTTTCAATTTCCAAGTCAACCTGGGTGAGCTTGTAGAAACGGCTGTAGTCTTCATCCATTCTGTCCTCGTCCGTTTCGTCATGGTCGTCCCCATCACCTTCCGTGATAGCCCCGTAGGGGTCATCCCCCGGCCTGAGACCTAACTGAGAAACTTTCATGGCAAGGATTTTTTCTTTTTCAGTAGACAGTTTTATTACTTCTCTGTTAAGTGAAGCAACTTCGTTCAGGAGTTCTTCCTGATCAACAACCGTCTTTCTGAACCTGACGTACTTTCTAAGAAGAAGTACGAACAGCCAAATCAAAATGCCTAAAACGGCAAGAATTACTATGATGGATAGGATGGCCAGCACCCAACCGCCTACACCGAATTCCGGGGTTGAGGACCAGGCCTTGAAGATTTCAATATACTTGGGGATATTAAAAATATTGGCGATACCGAGGCCGATACCCTTGATAATTCCCCAGACACCTTTTACAAAAAACTGTGCCAGAAAGTCTTCCAAGAACCTAATAATACTTGCTCCCATTGCGCTGCCACCTTTTTGAAAGATTTTGTTATTTTAAACTTTAACCAAGACTCCCGCCAAACTTCATACCTTGCTATATTAATCTCCGGAGTGTACTTCGCCGCGGGTTGGTAAAAGAATTCACAAGTGTTCCGCATAAGCTGCGGGGTTAGAGTTACCCGTTTAGGGGCTCATTCTTGAGGAGTTTCCGCTTTTTCGGATTCGTCCTCTTTTTCTTCAACCGTTTTTTCAGGGATTTGTTCCTCTTCTGCCGGAGATTCAAGTTCTTCATCTTCGACTGCCTGTTCATTTTTCTCAGGTTCTTCGGGAACTTCCTCCCCTTCTTCATCGGGGTCTTCCGCTTTAAGTTCCGCATCATCGGCTTCGGGGACGGATTCCGCTTCTTCCTCGTCAGTGTTTTCGGAGTCCGGTTCTTCTTCTGTCGGGGGTTCAGACTTTTCGTCCTCGGTTACCTGTTCGTCTTCCGCAGACTCCTCGGGAACTTCCTCTCCTTCTTCATCTGAATTTTCTGTTTCAGGTTCCGACTCTTCGTCTTCTATGGGTTCCTCGGGTGCTTCATCCTCTTCTTCAGCGGAGTTTTCTTCTTCAGGTTCCGCTTCGTCAGTTAATTTTTTTTTATCACTATCCGCCGCCTCAACGGGTGGGGCCGGAGAATCTTCTTTTTCAGGTTCATTGGCCGCTTTTTGCGCTGCCAAATATTCTTCTACTGCCTGTTGCTTAATTCTTTCCAGCTCAGCTTCTTGTTCGGCCAGAGCTTCTTCGACAGCTTTTTGCTTTTCTTCTTCAATGGTGGAAGCCACCGCTTCCACGGCCTTATCCTTACGGCCTTCAGCGAGGAGCATTATAAATTTGTAAAGCTGCCATATNNCTGCCATAAAAACAGGAGAGTAAGGGGGATTACAAAGATAACGAGAATTCCGTTTTGTGTTTTGGCAAAATCCACCGCTTTGCCTATTTTGGGAATTTTTTTGTCAATATATTTGCCCACAATCTGGTCTGAATAAACAGGCATAATATCCGTCTGATCAACATTNNCTTTATATGTGACAATATCGTCCTTTTTAAGGGTCATGGGGTCGCATGTTTTGATAATAATCAGGTCACCCGCATAAAACTCGGGAACCATAGAATCTGTAAGAACCGATACCGGGGAGTAACCCATGATATTGGGTACTCCGGTAGCTTTTGAAGAGATAACCATGACCGAAACCGCCAGGGCCGCTATAACAACTATGACAATTACAATGTCCAGTAAAGTGTTCCCGATTTTTTTCATCAAGTATCGGTTCCTCTCCTTGTGTGTCCGGGCGCAGACACCCGGCATATTATGAAGTTCGGCAGGCTCACCAACAGCTCCGGCTCTTTCGTAGCCGACGGCGCCGTCAGCTACGAAAGAAAACCTTCGCTTCGCTGTGTAGGGGCCATTCATAACCCCTTGAGTTAGCTAACCTTTTTACGGGCGATTTATGAATCGCCCCTACGGGGGAGATGTGCGGGGGGGAAATTCCGGGGCGGGGCCCCGCCCCGGAATTAGGGTGTCAATCAGACTTTGGCGAAATTAAGCGAGAGTTGAGCGCTGCCGGAAACACCGCCGGTACCAAGCTTACAGTTGGCATCCTGGCCTTCAAGCCACATGTAAATGGTAATTTGCTTTGCTTCCATGGCTGTCAAGTTAATGTCGGATGCGCTTGTGAACAGAGTGCCCACAACCTGAGCGCCCAAAGCGGGGAACTCCGCATCGTTCATGATAGCATTGCCGTCAAGATCCGTACCGGTGTTGACACCGTTGATGGGGAAGTAGCTGTTGGCTGTGCCTACATAGACGGTGGNNTTGTTTGCAGCATTGTCCTGTGCGCTGTCGCTGACCTGCATTGCCACATAAGTAGCAACTGCCGCCGTACCTTCGAGTTTGGACGTGGTAAAGCGAACTTCGGCATCTTCACCGGAACGAATCCAGAACGTGAATTTAACCAGGTTAGCAGCAATGTCAGCCGCACTGGCGGAGCTGGAAGTAAAGGCCTTGGTGTTGAGTAAATCGCCGTTGTAGAATACCATGGGCGCCACTGCCGGAGTGGACATTGCTTTGCGCATGGTGGGGAAGGAGTTGTCGTAGAGGCCATCCATGTCCGCCTGTTGCAGTTGTGCAGTCCAGTTGACATTGTCCGCGGAAACCTGAATGGAACTCGAAGTGGCGACATTGGCGGAGATAGTGTTGATATTTGCATTATCACCGGCTACGAACCATGCAAAGGTTGCGCTGGACAAAACAAGGGAAGACACAAGCAGCATTGCAAATGCAGAGAGTAGTGCGCGTTTTCTTGTCTTGTTCATATTATCCTCCTTATAAGATTTTGCCTTGCGAATGCCTCACGGCATTCGGGGGTTTTTAATTTATCCTAAATGCCAAAATACATGTCGGGTTCGGTAAGTAAAAGCTAAAATGCGTAAATCAGGTCTCCCCCTAAGCCTAATTTTGCACATCTTCGCCTTCTCGCAAAACTTTGAAGTTCAGCGAAAGCTTAACCGCACCTCCCATAATATCGTTGACACATTCGGGATCCCATCCTTCAAGCCAAATTATTACAGTATATCTGTCCTTTTCACCGGGTTCCATTTGAGCCCGGGCAAAATCCGTAACCATTGTACGGGAAGCGAAAAACTCGTCAATGGCAAAAGTAGCATAGGGAATGTTCGGTGTTTTGGGATATTTACCGTAGACTGTAGGTTCTCCGTTACGGAAAACCATAACGCGCATGGCCTCGTCCGCTCCCTTTGCCACGGAGTCTATGTCCAAGGTACCGTAATAGCCGGTCTTTTCGGTACCCGCATTCCTAATCCAGAAAGTGTAAGCTATATAATCCTTACCGTTGTGATCGCCTTCCACCTTGTCAAGGTCGGCAAATTCTTCATAGGTAGGGTAACCTTTTGCGTAGTACTCTTTATTGTCGGGTTTATTAAGAAGCCAATCTTTTGTGATATTCCACATGTTATCGATTGCAGTACCCCTCAACATCACTGTGGGGTTTTCAAAGTCCTCGGTTGCGGAAATCGAGATACTGTGTTTGTTGTAGGCTTCGGGATCCAGGGTAATAGTAAAACGACCGGCCCTGCTTAAAAAAGTCGCACCGGCAAACACGAAAGACAGAAGGAGAATCGCTATTATAAGAAGCATCAATAACAGGCGGGTTAAACGCCTGCGCTTGTCAACTTCTTTTGCGGTAACTCTAACCGTACGTGCCTCTTGTGTGCTCAAAGACTCCCCTCCTTTTCTAAAGGATTATTTTATGCTTTTTTCAGGCATGGGGCCGCCGTAAAGCTTGCCCTTCATTTGGTCAATCCCCATGGCTTTAAGAAAATCGGCTTGTTCCTGCGTCTCCACACCGTTAATGCGTGTCTGCGTTTCGAGTTTGCGGGCGAAGTCGATAATGCCCTGGAGCATGTTCTGGGCACGTTCTTCGCTTTGGATGTTGTCAAGCATACTGTCGTTAATACCGATATAGTCCACCTCATACTGCCCTAAGTGGGACAAGGAGGTGTACTCTACACCGAAGTCGTCAATAGAAACCAGAAAGCCGTATTCACGAACTTCTTTTATGTTTTGAAGTACTATGTCTTTCTTTTCTTCAAAAATGCTCTGTTCAATATTAAAGCAAAATTTGTCAGGCGCTACGCCTTTTTTTTCAACAATGCCAATCATCTGTCTTGCAAAAGTTTTGTAGGTCAGATACCGCATGGAAGTAAAAAGAATAAGGCGGTTAATATCCACATCCCGCTTTTCGCAACGGAGGATTGCATCGCAGCCTTCTTCAAGCGCCCATTTGCACAAATCCGCCGCCTGAGTGGATTTTTCGGCAACGGGGATGTATGCGTGGGGCATGAGCACACCGAGCTTGGGGTCATTGATTCTTACGGAAGTTTCGTAATCAACAACCATATTACGGTGAACATCAAAAACCGGTTGGTAGAACATCTCCAACCTTCTGAGCTGCTTGGGAGGACTCTTTCGTTTGGATTTCGGTTTTTGTTTCGGCTTTGCATTTGCCGGCTTTTTTTCTGCCGGTTTTGCATCCGCCGCTTTTGCATTTTCCGAAGTATTTTGCATGACGCACGCTCCGTTTTCGCAGAATCGTTCTTGCTTTTTTATCTCAAATTATCGCATCAAAATTATTCCAATAAGGAAAAACCAGAGGGCACAACTAACGCAGAATAACTGAATGTACCATAGTCCAAAATCATCATATCATCGGATAACGCAATTGTCAATAAGTCTTTTGTCAATTTCTTTTTTATTTTTTTACAAATCCGCTAATTTTTTTGAGGTTTTTTTTTGCATTTTTTTCGATTTTTTTGCAGAAAAAGATGCGTAATTTTTCGCAAAAAAACGGATGAAAAACGCGAGAGAAAACGGCAGAGTTTTTATCATTTATCAGATAAGATTTTCGGACAAAATTATTCAAAGTTTATGCCGGAACTTTTTGCGATTCGATCAAGCAAAAATGCAACATCACGGGAAACATTCCGGGCGTACTCATATTCATCTTTGAAGTTTTCGGGGTACATAATATAGTTTAAAAAAGTACGGGCTTCATTTGCCATCAACTCGGTTTTAGACTCCTCCCCGCTGATAACATTTGATTCACCGGCCCTGTTAAACAGAGT
>DCTF01000024.1:874-11170 GCA_002329225.1 Ruminococcaceae bacterium UBA1447 | reverse complement strand
CCCCTATGATTTGAGAACCTAAACGGTCCTGAGCAACTTTGGAATAGGTGCAGATCACCTGCATAGAGTCATAATCCAAAACGGCTGTACCGTAAGCATCCGCACCGGAAAACAAAAAACCGGCGCTCGCCAAAACTCTTTCAGGCAGGCCGAATAAAAACACCGCCGGGTATATACAATAACAGCCTAAATCCATCAAGGCTCCGCCGCCCATTTCGGGATTAAAAACATTAGCAATCGTACCGGATTTAAGCAGGTCATAACGGGAAGAAAGTTGAGAAAAATCAAAGCGTGCAGCGGTAATTTTACCGATTTTTTTCAGAGCGTTTTCGAGAGCTTTTCTGGCAGGCGTATACATTGACATCATCGCCTCTAAACAGATTAAATTCCGCTCTTTTGCCAAGGATTGCAACAGGTCAATTTGTTCGGGAAAAAGCACCGCAGGTTTTTCACAAAGCACATGTTTGCTCTTACTTAAAAACAGTTTGCTTTGCTCAAAATGCAGACTGTTCGGCGAGGCTATATACACGGCGTCAATGTCCGAATCAGCCAATTCTTCCAAATCCGTAAATACCCGTTTTGCACCGAAGCGTTCGGCAAAGGCTTCCCCCTTATCACGGAAACGGGAGTAAACGGCGGCAAGGCGCAGACCCTCCACAAGGTTTGCGCCTTTGATAAATTCTTCGGTTATGGGGCTTGTGCCCACCACGGCATAATCAATCATTCAGTCAGCTCCATTCCCATCACTTTAAACCCCGGCAATGAACGAATAATATGAAAACCGCATTTTTTGTAAAAGGCCACGGCGCCTTTGTTGCCGGCGTTGACGGCAAGCATAAGACCCGGAACATTTTTCGCCTTTAAGGCGGCTCTCAGAGAGTCCACAAGAACACTCCCCCAACCTTGGCGGCGATAGTCCGGCAAAAGGTTAATATGCAAATGCGCCGGGTAGTGTTTGGCATAAAACCGTTGGGCAAAGGTTNNATTCCTTTAAGCACTCCGGCTTTAGCCGCCCGGGGCACATAGGTTTTTAAAAAAACGGGGACATAGCTCTTAAAATCTTCGGCGCAAAGAATATAGCCTACCGCAGTGTCATTTTCATCGGCTAAGACAAAGCAGTTATCCGCCTCGTTTTCTATGTAGTAATCGCAATAACAGGCCAAAAGCACGGGCGCCATATTCGGTTCACGGGCGTTGGACGGACCCGTTTCAAGGCAAATTTCCCGCACGGCGGATTTGTCTTTTGTATTGTAGGGCCTTACCGTTGCCATTTAAAACCTCCCTGATTTTTGTATACTGCGTCCTCAGTAATGATTGCGGTAATCAGGGCGTTTTCCGTCACGTCAAAGGCGGGGTTATAAACATTTACGCCCTCCGGCGCCATAGGTTTTTCGTACCAGAGGTTCGTAACTTCCTCCGGTGAACGGTGCTCAATTTTGATATCCTTTCCGGTTGCACAATCCAAATCAATAGTGGAAGTCGGTGCGCAAACATAGAAAGGAACATTATAGTGCTTTGCCAAAACAGCAAGCGCCGAGGTGCCTATCTTATTGGCGGTGTCGCCGTTGGCGGCTATGCGGTCGGCACCCACAAAAATTGCATCGACCGCTCCGGTTTGCATTAAAGAGGACGACATATTGTCGCACAGGAGCGTTACATCTATACCGGCGTTTTGAAGTTCCCAGGCGGTAAGGCGCGCCCCCTGCAGAAGAGGTCTTGTCTCGTCGGCGTAGACTTTAATGTTAAGCCCTTTTTCCGCCGCGGCATATACGGGAGCAAGGGCGGTACCGTAGTTGACGGCGGCAAGGCGCCCTGCGTTGCAATGAGTAAGTACGGAAAAACCGTCTTTAATCAGCGTCAGCCCGTTTTCGCCTATTCTGCGGCACACGGTTAAATCCTGCTCTTTCAGTTCGAGCGCTTTCTCAATCAGAATCTTTTTAATTTCTTCAACAGGCAGAGTTTGATTATTCCGTGCCGTTTCTTCCATAATATCGAGCGCCCAAAACAGGTTTACGGCGGTAGGTCTTGATGCGGCAAGGTAATCTTTAGTTTCTGACAAGCGGCTGAGAAAGGAAGTCTGTTCATCGGTTTCAATATTTTGAGCAACCATTGCCAAAGTGATGGCCGCCGCAACTCCGATTGCGGGGGCGCCCCTGACTTTCAGGCTTTTGATAGCCTCCCAAGCATCTTCCGGGGAGGTTATCTCCAAGAACACGGTTTCACCGGGCAGTTTGGTCTGGTCGATTATTACAAGAGCGTTTTTTTCTCTGTTATAATCTACTGTATTAAAGTTCATGGACAACCTCCTTGACAAGAGCCTGAAGCTCGCCCGCTTTTTTATTGCCTATTTCTATAACTTCCTCCCCGCTCAAAGTTTGGTCGAGTACGCCTGCAGCCATATTTGTGATAAGGGAGATTGCAAGCACGGGCAGGGAACAGTGGGAGGCGGTGATGGCCTCCGGCACGGTTGACATCCCCACGGCATCGGCGCCCAAAGTGCGGAAAGCCCTTATCTCCGCCGGAGTTTCATAACTCGGGCCGGTGCAGGCAATATAAACACCTTCCTTTAGAGTCAGGCCGCAAACCGAGGCCACCTTTTTAGCAAGTTCCCGCAGGGCGGGGGTATAGGTTTTGCCCATATCGCAAAAGCGGGGGCCGAATTCTTCGGCGTTGGGGCCGATAAGGGGGTTGATGCCCAAAAAGTTGATATGATCGGTAATGAGCATTAAATCCCCTACGGAAAAAGATGTGTTCACACCGCCGGCGGCGTTTGTAATAATCAGAGCCTTAATCCCCAGAAGTTTAAGTACCCTTATGGGAAACACGATATCCTGCATGGAGTAGCCTTCATAGTAGTGAAAACGCCCCTGCATACAAACTACCGTCTTGCCCGAAAGAGTGCCGAAAACAAGACGGCCTTTATGACCCGGTGCGGTAGAACGGGCAAAACCGGGGATATCCCCATAGTCTACAAAAACTGGGTCTGAAAGACGGTCCGCCAGTGAGCCTAAGCCGGAGCCGAGAACAATGCCGACTTCCGGAGTTTTATCCGTTACCGAACGAAGGTAAGAAAGAGCCTGAGAATACAAAGCCAACACCTCCATAAAATAATAGCATTTACCGCTTGATTATATCACATCACAAGCTGAGGGAACAAATAGAAAAGCCGAGGCTTTCGGCGTTGACACGAATTTAGGCAAGGGCTATAATTGAGCGAGCCGCACGGACAGGCTTTTGGAGAATAAAGGGGGAAGTTTTATGGCAAATTGCCCTAAATGCAATTATAAACTCAGAGTATGGCACATTAAGGCGGAGTGCCCAAATTGCCATGTGAATATTCCAAACTACGATTGGGAAAACAGGCTTGAACAGGACTCCGCCGAAGCGGAAGCCGCCTTCGGAAAAATGCGCCACACCATGGTTTACTTTAAATATGCAATTATCGGCACGCCATTAAGGATTGCCCGTCTTCCCATATCGTTTTTGCCGTTTTTCTCTTTTTTACTGCCCCTTATCAATATTCGGTTCAGTATGCCGTATTTTGAAGGCAATAAAAACCGGAATATTATCACGATTATTACGGAGCTTGTCAAAGCGGACCTTTCTTCATTGATGACCTTCTGCGGTTCCCCTGCAATGGGCGCTGTTGCCAAAGGGTTATGGGCGGCTTTTATTTTACTGCTGCTCGCCTTTTTGTCGTTACCGCTTGTAAGTCTTGTTTTCTTACTGCTCAACTACCGCAATCTGCACAGCAAAGGACTGTTTTTCTCAAACCTGATAGCGGGTATTTTTCTGACAGCATCGGGGATATTGTTTAACTACTCGGGAAGCCTTTTGCAGGCCGGCAAGGTAGATGCCTTTACACCCGGTGCGGCCTGGGGGCTCTGGTTCTGTGTGGGGGCTTTTTTCCTTTCTTCAGCTATTAACCTTGCCGTATCCAAAAGCAGTGTAGATACTCAGGCTCTTGAAGAAAAAGCGAAAGAGGCGCAAGAAAAAAGGAGCTTTTAATCCCGGCTCGGTTAAAATAAAAAAGTGCGGATAAAGTCAATTCTAAAGGGCAGGACATTTCCGTCATTTATAGCATCTACTATGGTATAGGTATGGAGTTTTTTGCCAAAAACCTGCTCAGTAGTAGAAAAGGCAGGATTGCCACCTGCTGGAGCATTGGCTGCAAATATTGGTGTTCCTGTAAAGCCAAATATGTGGTAATTTCTAAAGTTTCCAATAATAGCCCTATGCATATCACCAAATTGAGACCTATGGCACTCGTCAAAGATTAGAACAACGTGTTTATTATAAATATCATGTTTCTTATTCTTTTTTATAAAGACATCTAGTTTTTGAATGGTAGTTACTATTATTTTACCTAAAACATATTGTTTAAAATCCCAACCATCCACGCTACCCCTTAAATCATTGGCCATATTCCATATGGTACGGTGCAATTCTGCTCTTTCTTGTTCTTTTGTGTTTGCCATAAATCTTCCTCCTATTTTTTAATAATACAAAAGAAACCTATAGTCCTATGGGCAAAAGTTCATCTGTTAGTGAGGACTTTATGGCAGACAAGCTTATGGATTTAAGCAAACTGGAGCCGTATAAGAACCCTAGATATTACAGTAACGATATTGGCAACAGTAATCTTTTTGCAGACTTCTATAAGTCCATAGCAAGGTATGTGCCAGAGAGAAAGAAATGGTTTGTATATAATCCAACAAATTTAAAACGCTTCCAAACTACATTTTACGGAAACTCAAGTATAACTGCATTGGTGCTATAGAACTTCCTAATACAGAAAGCAAAACGGCATAGCCGATATATAAACCGACCATGCCATTTTTTTAGAATTATAAATCCCTATGGTAAAGCACCATTACGCCGCCTTTTTTTATTTTGATAAGATTGGGCCTAAGTAATGCCAAAGTATACTCACTACACCTGCACCGCCGATAACGAGAATAGGATTAGCCTTAAAAATACGCAGGGCCGCAAAACAAGCCACGACTAAAGCGACCGCCTTATAACTTAGTGCGGCAAAACTTGGTGAAGCATCCCCGAAAAGGGCGAGTATGAAAACGGTCACGCTGGCGGCGGCGATCATGCCCACCACGGCAGGACGAAGGCCGCTGAGAGCGCCTTGTACCATATCCATCTTTTTGTATTTACCGTAAAGATAGGCCAGCAAAATAACCAAGACGAAGCTGGGAGCTACACAACCGAGGGTGGCGGCTATAGCCCCGGGAATACCCGCAAGCTTTGTGCCCACAAAAGTGGAGGCGTTTAGGGATATGGGGCCGGGCGTCATCTGAGAAATAGCGATAAGGTCGGTGAACTCTTCCGGAGTGAGCCAGGCGTTGCGCTGAACGACCTGGTGATGGATTTGCGGCAAAATTGCATAGCCGCCGCCTATGCTTAAAAGGCCTATCAGAGCGAAGGTGAAAAACAGGCGAATAATCATCATTCGGCCTCACCTCCGTTATTTAATGTTCGAGCTTTTATGAAAGTGCTGACGAGACCTATTACGGCCGCACCCGCCAACACGATAAGGACATGGATATCAAAAACATGAACACAGACAAAGGCGGCGATAAGCACCAGCAGCGAAAGCAGACTTTTTTCTTTTGCTATTGCTTTAACTAAAGATATGACGGCGTCAATTAAAACGGCGGCAACCCCTAAGCGCATACCGTACATAGTTGCCGCCACAACGGGGTGATTAATAAAGGCGGCATAGAGATAAGTTATTACCGACAAAACAATAAGCGGAGGAAGAACCGTCCCCAACACTGCGATAACTGCGCCCAATATGCCCGCCAGGCGAAAACCTACTAAAATCGAGGTATTCACCGCAATAGGTCCGGGGGAGGACTGGGCGATTGCCACATAGTCGAGCATCTCTTCTTCTTCAATCCACTTAAGTTTTTCCACAAACTTTTTGCGCATAAGCGGAATTATCACGTAACCGCCGCCGAAAGTAAAAGCGCTCAAAGAAAAAGTGGAAAAGAAAAGTTCACGGTAAAATGCTTTTGTTTTTTTTATACGGAACACCTCTCAATCATGCCCGATATTATAGACCTTCTCCGCTATAAACGCAAATAAAAATGCAAGCGAACCGACAAGCCCCTCAAGGCTTGAATAAGCGCCGTTTTTCAATTATAATTCCATTGAAAATAATTTAACAAAGGGGTGCTTTTTATGAGCAAATATGCTATCGGTATCGATTTCGGCACGCTTTCGGGCAGGGCTTTGCTGGTGGATGTTAAAACGGGCGAAGAACTTGCAACTTACGTTTTGGATTACCCCCACGGGGTTATGGACACTGAACTCCCCTGCGGTAAGAAACTCCCTCAGGACTGGGCGCTGCAATATCCCGGCGATTACCTGGATGTTCTGTCGGTTACCGTCCCCGACGTTTTGGCGCAATCCGGAGTAAACCCCTCGGATGTTATCGGGGTGGGAATCGACTTTACCGCCTGCACAATTTTACCCACTTTGGCTGACGGCACTCCCCTGTGTTTTTTAGAGGAATATGAGTGCGAACCCCACGCTTATGTGAAGTTGTGGAAACACCATGCCGCTCAGCCCCACGCCAATAAGCTCAACGCAATAGCGGAGGAACGGGGCGAAAAGTGGCTTAATAATTATGGCGGCAAAATTTCCTCCGAATGGGCTATTCCCAAGGTCTGGCAACTGCTGGACGAGGCACCGGAGATATATGAGAAGATGGACCGCTTTATTGAGGCGGCGGACTGGGTAGTATGGCAGCTTACGGGGGAGGAAACCCGCAACGCCTGCTGTGCCGGCTATAAGGCGCTTTGGAACAAGAACACCGGCTTCCCATCCAATGAGTTTTTTAAAGCCTTGGATCCCCGCCTGGAAAATGTTATTGATGAGAAGTTCGGCAGAGATATACTCCCCTTGGGCGCTAAAGCCGGAGGAATTACTGCAAAAATGGCGGAAATAACCGGCCTTGACGAGGGCACGGCAGTGGCTGTGGGAGTTATTGACGCCCATATTTTTGTGCCCGCCGTCGGGATAAGCAAAGAGGGAGAAATGCTGGCGATTATGGGCACATCCACCTGCCATATGATGATGGGTACTGTGGAAAAGCAGGTACAGGGCATCTGCGGAGTCGTGGCCGACGGCATTATGCCGGGACTTTACGGATATGAAGCCGGTCAGGGTTGTGTGGGCGACCACTTTCAGTGGTTTATTGACAACTGCCTGCCCAAGGCCTATTTTAGCGAAGCTAAAGAAAAGGGAATGAATATCCACCGTCTGCTGCGCCAAAAGTGCGAGAGTAAGCGCCCGGGTGAAACGGGACTTGTTGCTCTGGATTGGTGGAACGGCAACCGTTCCGTTTTAGCGGATGCGGACTTGACGGGAATGCTGCTTGGCATGACCTTGCAAACCAAGCCCGAGGATATTTACAGAGCCCTTATTGAGGCCACCGCATACGGCACCAGAATGATTATAGAAACCTTCGATGACTACGGCGTACCGGTGGAAAGCTTTTATGCCGCCGGAGGAATTGCCCAAAAAGACCCGATGATGATGCAAATTTATGCCGATGTAATAAATATGCCTATTAAACTCGCGGGCAGTGAACAGGGCGGGGCCTTGGGGAGCGCCATATTCGGCGCCTTTGCCGCCGGAAGCGCCGCGGGCGGATATGACAATATATTTGAGGCGGCAGAAGTTATGGGCAAGGTCAAGGATACCGTTTATATACCTGACCCGGAAAATGCGGAAATCTATGACAAACTCTATGCCGAATACAAAATACTCCATGACTACTTCGGCAGAGGCGATAACGATGTAATGAAGCGGCTTAAAGCCATGAAACAGCAGTAAAACTGCTGAATGACGACAGATTTGGAGGGCGTGATATTTTGAAAAAATATCTATTCTATTTTCTTGTAGGTTCCCAAAACCTTTACGGGGAAGAAACACTGCGCCAGGTAAACAAGAATGCGGAGATTATGGTAAAGGGATTTAATTCAAGCCCCGTTATCCCTTGTACGGTGCTTTTTAAACCCTGTCTTAAAACATCGGCCGAGGTTTATGCCGCAGTGGAGCAGGCCAACAATGACCCGAACTGTGCGGGCGTAATTTGTTGGATGCACACCTTTTCACCCTCAAAAATGTGGATTGCCAGACTTTCCGCCCTGAATAAGCCGTACCTGCATGTGGACACTCAGTTTAACCGGGACATTCCCTGGGACAGCATCGATATGGACTTTATGAACCTGAATCAAAGCGCCCACGGGGACAGGGAACACGGCTATATTGCCGCACGGTTGGGGCTAAAACGCAAGGTCATAGCGGGCCACTGGCAAAATGAGGAATTTAACAGGGAGATAGGCAGTTGGATGAGGGCGGCGGTAGGAGCCGTCGAAAGCAAACGGCTTAAAATAATGAGAATCAGCGACAATATGCGGGAAGTGGCCGTTACCGAAGGCGATAAAATAGAAGCCCAAATTAAACTCGGCTGGCAGGTTGACCACTACGGCATTGGCGACCTTGTTGAAACCCTGAACGAGGTCACTGAAGAAGAAACAGACCGTAAAATGGACGAGTACCGCAGCTATTACACAATGGACACGGATAACATTGAGGCGGTGCGCTACCAGGCAAAAGTTCAGGTAGCCATTAAGAAGATGATGGATAAGGGCGGCTACGGGGCTTTCCACACCAACTTTGAGGATTTGCACGGACTAAAACAACTGCCGGGACTTGCAAGTCAGGACCTTTCGCGCTTAGGCTACGGCTTTGCCGCCGAAGGCGACTGGAAAACGGCGGGGCTCAGCCGCACAATGAAGCTCATGGCCGGAGGATTAAACGGCGGTACGGCCTTTATGGAGGACTATACCTACCATTTTGAGCCGGGCAACGAGATGATTTTAGGCGCACATATGTTGGAAGTCTGCCCCTGCCTTGCCGCGGAAAAGCCGAAAATTCAGGTGCATCCCTTGGGCATAGGCGGTAAAGAACCGCCGGCACGGGCGGTTTTCGAAGCCAAGACTGGGAAGGCTATTGTGGTTTCACTTGTGGATATGGGGAACCGTTTACGCATGATTGTTAACAAAATTGAATGTGTAAAACAGCCAAAAGCGATGCCCAAACTGCCGGTAGCCGGAGTTCTTTGGAAGCCGGAACCCAACCTTAAGACCTCCGCCGAGGCCTGGATTTTAGCCGGAGGAGCCCACCATTCGGTACTGAGTTTTGATATAAGCGCTGAACAGATGGCCGATTTTGCGGAAATGACCGGCATTGAATTTATTCTGATAGACGAAAAAACGGAAATCCCCGCCTTCAGACGGGAACTGTTTTACAATGACGTCGCCCGGAAGTTGATGGACTGATGCTGGAAGAACTCAAAGAGAAGGTCTGCCTTGCCAACAAAAAACTTGCGGAGTACTCCCTTGTCGCCTTTACCAGGGGGAACATTTCGGGCATTGACAGGGAGAAAGGCTTAATCGTTATTAAACCTTCCGGTGTGCCTTATGATGAATTGAGCGCCAATGACATGGTCGTACTCGATTTGCAGGGCAAAAAAGTACAGGGGGATAAAAAACCTTCCGTTGACACCGCGACGCACATTGTACTTTACAGGGCTTTTGAAAACATAGGCGGCATCGCACATACGCACTCAAAATGGGCAACGATTTGGGCGCAGGCTTGTAAAGCTATTCCCCCTTACGGCACAACTCATGCGGATTTTGCACACGGTTGCATACCCTGTACCGAAAAACTCACAAAAGATGAAGTCAGCTCGGAATATGAAAAAAATACCGGCGAAGTTATCGCCCGGTATTTTATTGAAAACAAACTTGACCCTTTGGCAATCCCCGCCGTACTTGCAGCAGGACACGGGCCATTCACTTGGGGAACCGATTGTTTTGAAGCAGCGGATAACGCCGCCGTTTTGGAAGAAATTGCCATGACCGCCTGGCACACTCGGGTTTTGGCACCGGAGGCTTTAGCGGTTGACGATTATTTGCTGGATAAGCATTACTACCGTAAACACGGCCCGGAGGCAAGCTACGGACAAAAGAAATAATCTGCCGAATACTATTATTCCCCGTCAAACTCTTCCAGACGGGAGTGCAAGTCTTCCCACTCTTCCAAAAGTTTTTCCTGTTCTGAACGCAGGGAATCCATTTTTTGAGTGAGTTCCAATACCTTTTCGTAATCCGCCGCTACTTCGGGCCGTTCCAAGGTCTGCTGCATTGCGGCGGATTCTTTTTCAAGTTCTTCTATCTTCTCTTCACAGCGCCTTATTTGTCCTTTAAG
>DCTF01000024.1:0-815 GCA_002329225.1 Ruminococcaceae bacterium UBA1447 | reverse complement strand
GTCATATATAAGACCCTTGCGGCAAGCTTATTTATAAAATAGCGGTCGTGGGACACCACAAGCATTGTACCGTCAAAACTCAAAAGAGCCTCTTCCAAGACTTCACGGGAGTTAATATCCAAATGATTAGTCGGTTCATCCAAAATTAAAAAGTTGGCTCCCGTAAGCATAAGTTTAAGCAGGGCGGCTCTGGCTCTCTCACCTCCGCTGAGGGACTTTATCTTTTTTTCCACCTCGTCGCCTTTAAAAAGAAACGCCGCCAAGGCATTCCTAACCCGGGTTGCGGTCAGGTGTTTGTTCTCATCCCAAATCTCGTCCAGCAAAGTATTCTCAAGGCCTAAGTCGGCAAGGTTTTGGTCAAAAAAGCCCGTCTGCACATTGGCGCCGAGAGTAAACACACCCGCATCAGCGGAAGTCTGACCGTCAATAATCCTTAAAAGGGTCGTTTTACCGCAGCCGTTGGGCCCTAAAAGAAACACTCTTTCCCCTCGTCTGAGGCTAAATGAGGCATCGGTGAAGAGAGGATTGCCGCCATATGATTTGGACAGGCCCTCCACGGAGAGAACCTCTTTACCGCTGAGTTTTGCCGCCTTAAACTCAAAGCGCATGGTTTCGGTTTCTTTGTCTGGTTCTACGAGCCGGGCTATTTTTTTATCCAGCATTTTCTGTTTGCTTTCGGCAGCTATAATGTTTCTTTCCCTGTTCCAGCGCCGTTGCTGCTCAATGATGCCCTCAATGCGGTGAATTTCTTTCATCTGATTGGCATAATGACGGCGGGTGATTTCGTCCCTCTCCTGCTTGAGGTGCAGATGGGC
>DCTF01000167.1 GCA_002329225.1 Ruminococcaceae bacterium UBA1447 | reverse complement strand
GCGAATCTTTAAACCTTGCTCTGGGGCCCAGCCTGTCGGCGGGAATATCTTTGTAACCGTCGGGAATCCACACATTGTTTACGCAGGGAATGCCTAATTCCCTGCCGAAGTATTCGCCCACTTTGCGCATGGCTATGCAGTGGTCAATCCAGAATTTTCTGATTTTTTCATCCGGATGGGAAAGGGTCAGTCCGTCTGCCGCAAGGGGGTGGGAAAAGAGAGTCGGGTTAATATCCAGCCCCAATCCCCTCTTTTTTGCAAACTCAACCCAGGGGGCAAAATGTTCCGGTTTTAACTTGTCCCGGCTGACCTCTTCTTCCGTAATTGCGTAAATTGCATGCAGATTNNGACTGCCGGGCAACTGGGAGAGCATCATGTCTATATCCGCCATCATCTCTTCGGCGTTGCGCGCCTTACCGGGATAATTCCCCGTAGCGGCAATGCCCCCCGACAGTCCTTCGCTGTTTTCAAAACCGCCTACATCATCACCCTGCCAACAGTGGATGGAAATACGCAGTTCGGAAAGCGCCTTTATGGCGGCATCGGTGTCAACTCCCGCCTTCCTGTAAAACTCTTTGGCGTAAGTATAGCGTTCGTTTTTCATTTTGACCTCCTCCTATTTGCTCATACTTATTTTTGCGGCCTCTCTTCTGGTTTTTCTGTGATAAATCAATTTGAAAATCTCGCCGATAATAAACGGGATAAGCGATAAACCTACAATAATCAGCCAATCTTTACCTTTCAGCNNTTGTTCATTGTAGAGTTGCCGAAGAAGCCCAGCTGGAACACGGAATAGTGTTCGGAGCGGCTGGAGAAAGCTCTCAACAGTTCCGCAAATATCAGCGTTACAAAGGCAAAGGTTCCCGCTCCGTAAGACGGTACATATTCTTCAAAAGCAAAAAAGCTGTAGGAACTTGCCTCTATATTATTATTGGCTATGAGAACATCGGGATATAATAAACGGCCTATCTGGAAAGCGGCAAAGACCGCGATGAATATTGCAACAGCCTGGGTGATTATGGAGGCTATCATCTCTCTGTTAATGATTTTTTCATCACTTCTGCGGGGAGGATGCAGCATTATGTCTTTTTCGCCCTTTTCATGCCCCAATGCCAAAGCCGGGAAGCTGTCCGTAACCAAGTTTAAGAACAGCAGTTGAATCGGCAGCAGCGGGGTATATCTTGGCCCTAACAAAAGGTTCGTAATGAATACCACCAAAATCTCGCCGACGTTGCAGGAAAGTAAGAAGTTGACGAATTTGCGGATGTTGCTGTAAATAATTCTTCCTTCTTCCACCGCGGCAACAATGGTTGAAAAGTTGTCGTCCGTTAAAATCATATCGGAAGAATTTTTAGCAACTTCCGTTCCGGTGATGCCCATAGCCACGCCGATGTCGGCCCGTTTTAAAGCCGGGGCATCGTTGACGCCGTCGCCAGTCATGGAGGATATATGGCCGGTATCTTTTAAGGCGGATACGATGCGAACCTTATGTTCGGGGGAAACTCTTGCGTAAACGGATACATTCCCGCATTTTTCTCTGAGTTCTTCATCACTCATTTGCTCCAACTCGGCGCCTACCAGTACTTCATCGCCTTCCTGGAACAGATTCAGGTTTTTGGCGATTGCAACCGCAGTGTCTTTATAGTCGCCGGTGATCATAACGGCACGTATACCCGCACCGTGGCAGACGGCGATTGCGTCCTTTGCTTCCGGTCTTGCAGGGTCTATCATTCCTGCCAAACCTACAAACACCATTTCCTCCTCAGCATTTTCGAACTTGTCATCCCGATGAATTTTATAAGCGGAAGCCAGAACGCGAAGAGCGGACTGTGCAAAAGCGGAAAGCGCTTCAAGAATCTTTTGACGGTCGGCTTCCGTAATTTCTTTTACTTCACCGTTTTGCATAATGTGAGTGCAGCGATCCAATACGATGTCGGAAGCACCCTTTGTCAGGGAAATATATTCACCGTCTATTTGATGAAAAACCGACATCATTTTTCTGCCCGAGTCAAACGGCATATCCCCCAACCTCGGATATTGCGCCAGCAACTCTTCCCTGTTTACATTCTTTTTGGCGCTTAATGCAAGTAAAGCACCCTCGGTAGGGTCACCGAGTACATCCCATACGCCGTCTTCATTCCGACGCAGACTCGCCTCACTGCATAAAGCGCTTATCTGCAGCAAACGATTTAATTCCGGGTTATCACCATTCTCATTCTGATTGTTGAATAAGGTAATCTCGCCGACCGGGTCATAACCCGTGCCGGACACTTCATACAACTTCCCGTCGGTATAAATACGGGTGACCGTCATTTTATTCTGCGTCAAGGTACCCGTTTTGTCGGAACAGATAACATCTACCGAACCCAGGGTTTCAACCGCCAGCAATCTTTTTACAATGGCGTTTTTCTTTGCCATTCGGTTCATGCCGAGCGCCAGAACAATGGTAACAATGGCGGGCAGACCTTCCGGGATAGCGGCAACAGCCAAACTTACGGCGGTCAGGAACAGTTCCAACGGCTCACCGCCTTGAATAATACCCACTACAAAAACAATAACACAGACGGCAATACAAAGCGCCGCCAGTATTTTCCCCATACTGTTCAGGCTTTTTTGCAGCGGAGTGGCTTCCTGCTCGATACCGCGCAGCCTGTCCGCTATTTTACCGACTTCCGTTCTTGAACCGGTTTCAACAGCGATTCCTTTTCCATGTCCGTAAGTTAAGGCCGTGCTGGAAAAAATCATATTGGTGCGGTCACCGATACCCAAGGCTTCTTCCGTTGCAAAAAGAGCGTCTTTTTCCACGGGGACCGACTCTCCGGTAAGGGAAGCTTCTTCCGCTTTCAGATTACTGCTTTCCAGCAAGCGGATATCCGCAGGTACAATGTCCCCGGCATCTAAAATAACTATGTCGCCGGGAACAATGTCCTCCGCCTTAACCATTTTTTGTTCGCCGTCACGCAAAACTCTTGCTTCAGGCGCCGCCATTTTCTGCAAG
>DCTF01000045.1 GCA_002329225.1 Ruminococcaceae bacterium UBA1447 | reverse complement strand
CCGATTGGCAATAATTTAGGGGGCGGAATTCCGCCCCCGTATAAAACCCCTTTTCGGGTGGGGTAAAACCCGGGGAAACAGGCTGAGCGTTCCCCCTGTAATCATACGACAAATTTTTTGCGGAGCATATACTCTTCTTTTTTGCCGGGGTTGTAGTTTTGAACGGGTCTGAGGTAGCCTACGACCCTGCTCCAGACTTCCGTTTCCGCTCCGCAATCCGGGCATTCAAAATGTTCGCCTGCAATGTAACCGTGGGTGTTGCAAATGCTGAATGTCGGGGTGAGGGAGATATAGGGCATTTTATATTTGTTAAAAATATCCCTGATAAGGGTCTTGCAGACCTCAATGTCCTCTATGCGTTCACCGATATACAGGTGCTGTACCGTGCCGCCGGTGTAGAGGGACTGCAGTTCATCCTGCAAATCCATGCACTCGAAGATATCGTCAGTGTATTCCACGGGCAGTTGGGAAGAGTTGGTGTAAAGGGGTTCCTCTTTACCTGCTTGAATGATGTTCGGATATTTTTCTTTGTCGAGTTTTGCAAGCCTGTAGCTGGTGCCTTCCGCAGGGGTGGCTTCAAGGTTGTAGTAGTGGCCGGTTTCTTCCTGAAATTCCACCATAAGCAGGCGCAGATAGTCCATAATATCCAGGGCAAATTTAAGCCCTTCTTCACTGCCGATGTCTTTACCCAAAAAGTTCAGGCAAGCCTCGTTCATACCCACAAGCCCTATGGTATTGAAGTGGTTGGTCCAATAGTGACCGCTGTCCCGCTTGATATTGCGCAGGTAGTGGGCTGAATAGGGGTAAAGCCCCCGCTCCGTCTGCTGCTCAAGCACCTTGCGCTTAATCTCCAAAGAAACTTTGCCGAGTGTAGCCACACGTTCAAGATTTTCAAAAAACTCTTCTCTGGTTTTACTCAGATAACCTATCCGGGGGAGGTTGATTGTATACACGCCGATGGAACCGGTCATGGGGTTGGAACCGAAAAGTCCGCCGCCGCGCTTGCGCAGTTCTTTTGTATCAAGACGCAGTCTGCAGCACATGGATACGGCGTCCTCCGGGGATAAATCGGAGTTGACATAATTGGCAAAATAGGGAATGCCGTATTTACCGGTGATTCGCATAAAATCGTCAACCACGGGGTTGTCCCAGTCAAAATCTCTTGTGATATTAATTGTGGGGATAGGGAAGGTGAAAACTCTGCCTTTTGCATCGCCTTCAAGCATCACGGCGCAGAAAGCACGGTTGAAAATATCCAGATATTCCTGCATTTCACCGTAGGTTTTATCCATCTCTTTGCCGCCCACAATGACTTTTTCATTCTTGAGGGTGCCGGGCACTTTAATATCAAAGGTCAAGTTGGAAAAGGGGCACTGAAAGCCCACTCTGGTGGGGACATTGATGTTAAANNGTCATTTTGTCGTAACAAACGAAAGGTGCGCAGTAGGTGTCAAAGGAACTCCAGGCCTGAGCGCCGGCGGTTTCGCCCTGAGTGGTAAAAGTGGAGTTGACAATCTGGCCTAAAAATGAGCGCAGATGTTTTGCGGGCTTACTTTCCACCTTGCCCTCCACACCGCCGAAACCGTCTCTCAGCAGCTGGCGGAGATCCCAGCCCGCACAGTAGGGACCGAAAAAGCCCAAGTCGTGAATATGGGCTTCACCGCTTTCATGGGCCTTGCGTACATCGTCGGGGTAAATCTCATGCAGCCAGTATTTTTTTGTGAAAGCCTCCCGTACATAGTTGTTCAGGCCGTTCACACTTTTTTGCATGTTGGCGTTTTCTTTAATACCCCAGTCCTTATCACCGAGGTAGTCCCCGAACATATCAATTGTTGCGCCTATCAGGGCGTTAATCTCTCTGGCGCCGCGTCTTTTTTCGCGGTAGAGGATGTAGGCCTTGGCAGTGCGTGCATGGCCGTTTTCAATAAGCACTTTTTCAACTATATCCTGAATGCCTTCCACGTCGGGAATGCGGTCGCCGTACTTCTCTTCCGCTAAGGCAACAACCTGATCCGCCAGTGCCCCCGCAAGCTCTTCATCTTCACCGCCGCAGGCAATGGCGGCCTTAAAAATGGCTTTTGTAATTTTGATTTTTTCGAAGGGTTCGATCCTTCCGTCACGTTTTCTGATCTGTGTGTGCATGATTTCTTCCTCCAAAATGTAGTGGCTACATTATACACGCCACTATATATAGTGTCAATAGCCATTATAACAACAATCTATTGTGTATTTGCACGAAGTTTTGAGCTTTCTTTTGTGCATAATGATTGAAGTTGGCCCCTGTTTCCAAACCTTTTATAATCTATCGCAAGATAATTGAAAAATGAAAGACAGCAAATGCGAGGCCTGTAAAGGGGAGAGCCTTTACAGGCAGAGGCGGGTTTTCCGTTTTTTGTCAGCTCTGATAAAAGTCGGATATTTCTCAGCGCTTCACTTTTTAACACCTTACCGCAATTAAAAATGTAGTCATCCCTTTTATTTTCGGCTAAAAGGTTGTAAAATGAAACGAACAGTATACAATATATGTAAATAGAAAAACGGAGAGGGTGAGTGAGCGATGAAGACGATCAATGTGGGTATGGTAGGTTACAAATTTATGGGCAAGGCCCACAGCAATGCCTTGAGCAGGGTCGGGATGTTTTTTGATTGCCCGGCGCAGATTAACAAAGCGGTCATCTGCGGACGGGATGAAGAAGGCGTAAAAAAAGCCGCCGCCAAATTCGGCTGGCAGGCTTATGAAACCAAGTGGCAAAATCTTGTCAGCCGGGAAGACATAGACGTTATAGATATTACCGCACCCTCCGATGCACATAAGGCAATAGCCATAGCCGCCGCACAAAACGGCAAACACATTTTTTGCGAAAAACCTCTGGCTCTTAACCTTGACGATGCCAGAGAGATGCTTGCTGAAGCCCGAAAGGCCGGCATCAAACATCAAATAGGTTTCAACTATCGTTTTGCCCCGGCTGTCCGCCTGATGAAAGATATTATTGATTCGGGTAAAATCGGCACCATCCGCCATCTGCGAGCCTCTTATTTGCAGGACTTTATTATTGATCCGGAGTTCCCCCTTGTATGGCGCCTGCGCAAAGAGGTCTGCGGTTCCGGTTCTTTGGGTGACTTGGGCGCTCATTTTATTGACCTTGCCCGTTACCTTGCCGGTGACTTTAAAAGCGTTACGGGCATGCAAAAAACTTTTATTAAATCCCGTCCTCTTGTAGAGAATATGACGGGTCTTTCTGCCAGTGCCAGGGAAGACGCTGCCCGGGGCGAGGTGAATGTGGATGACGCCACGGCCTTTGTTGCCGAGTTTCAAAACGGCGCTTTGGGAGTATTTGAGGCTACCCGTTTTGCACAAGGCCATAAGAATGATTTATCAATCGAAATAAACGGCGATAAAGGCAGCCTTAAGTTTGTGTTTGAACGTATGAACGAAGTCCAATATTTCAGCGCCGATGATGAAGAGGGTCTGCAGGGGTTCCGTTTAATTCAGGCCACCGAGGGTGTTCACCCCTATATGTATGCCTGGTGGCCGGCGGGGCATGTAATCGGATATGAGCACACCTTCGTGCATGAGATGTACGAGTTTATGTCAGCCATTGTTTCAGGGAAGGCCGCAAGCCCCGACTTTGCCGACGGGGTGGAGTGTTCCCGGGTTATTGAAGCCGTGGAACTCAGTTCCCAAAGGCGGGCGGCTGTGGATATTGACAGTCTGTAAATTGCAATAGGATTTATACCTGACAAATCGTATTTTTCGGGTCAAAAAGCTTTTTAATTTACTTATTTCGGGAGGGATACTATGAAAAAGACAACAGCTTATCTCTTGGCGTTTGCCCTTATTTTTTCCGCAATACTTCTGAGCTTTCAAATAAGTTCCGTTGCCGCGCCGGGTGATGCCGGTGCTTTGGATGCCGAGGTGCGTCTTGCGGCGGGCAAACTGCAGGGAGATAAATNNACCTTGACGGCTTCGGACAATATCAAAGCCGGCGATTTGATAGTAATTCGAATTATACCGAAGACGAACTACCTTGTGGGGGTATCCCGCTATGTGGTAATGTTTGACAAAAACTGTTTTCAGCTGGCAAAGGAGCCCATCAATGCCTTTACTGTAAACTGTGATAATTCTTATTACAAAGAGGTTTGTGTCGGCTTTGCTTCTCCGCGCATCTTGTTGCCCGAAGCGGCCTGGCCGGAAAACCTGAAATCAATGCAAGACACTTTCGATGCCGTTGCCGTAGGGACCCAGGCCAACAGCAATTCCGCCAACGGCGGTTATCCCGGAATTCTGCCGGGGGACTGGCTTTTTCAGTTTGAGCTTAAAGCCCTGAAGGACTTGCCGCGGGGTACCGATGCCCGGGTCTGGAGTGACCCATCCTGGTTTAGAAGCAATGCCAGGCCGGGTGCAAACGCCTATATATCAAAAGGCCTGGAGGGCAGTTTGGCCTCCGGAGCAACTAATAATTACAATTTTAAATACGATTTTTCTAAGGCCGATTTAAAACTGCCTCTGGCTCAAAATCAGGAACCAATCACCTCCTCGCCTCCTACCTCAAGACCCTCAACCTCAAGTCCCGCTCCAAGACCCACAAGACCGGGAGATACTGTGTCTACAGGCACAAATTCTTCTACCCTTATCGCTCCTCCTTTCGACGGTGGAGGGACTGCAGAGACTGCCACAACGCGCATTAACGCCTCGGGAGCCGAAGTTGTCACCGAACCCTTAAAAGATAAAGACGGCAAAGAAGTGACAAGACCGGACGGCTCCGTGGTTTATGAAACACGGGTGAGGGCTGACGGTACGGAAGTAGTGGTTGACGGAGAGATTGTGACGGATAAAGACAACCGGTATGTAACGGATGCTGAGGGTTACTTTGTTGTTGAAACCCGTCCGGATCAAACTCAAGCGGGTGATTCGGAATCGACCGGGGAAAGCGGCGGCTCGCAAAATGACGATGGCGGAATCCGAAACGGTGTGGGCACAAAAATTCTCATTGCCGTACTTGTGATTATTGTTATTGCGGGGGCAGGCTTTGCTATCCGTGCGTTCATGAAAAAGAAAAGATAATATCAGAAAACAAAACCGGATTTTTCCTTTCAGCACAGAGAGGGAAAATCCGGTTTTTTCTTATAATCACAAGAATTTTAGTGCGCCGTTTGAGAGCAGATGACAATCAGTATTCCGTCTTTTACCGTTATTTCCGCCCTTTCTTCCGAAAATTCGTTGCTGACTCCTAAGGGGAATATGTTTGTGAGTGTCGCATTTTCAAGAGTATATTTCAGCCCTCTCAGGCTTACCCCGCAGGACTTATCCGTGAAAGAGAATACGGACACTGAACGGTTTTCCCGCTTTTTAAGGCTGAGCGTACCGTTCTTTATGCTGTAAACGCTCTCAAAAATTCCGCGTATTTCACAGCTTCCACCTTTTTCCGCTATATAGGCGCAAAGTACAAGGTTCGCCGTCTGGTGGTCCAATCGACCGCCCGTGGCGCCCAAAATCAAAAAGTCCTTATAACCCTGTTCCAAAGCATGTTTTGCGGCAAGCATGGTGTCGGTATCGTCCTTGATTGACGAAACCCGCAAAACGGGTATATCGGCGGGTATTTCTCCCTCAAAGGAGTCAAAGTCGCCTGCTATAAGGTCGGGGAGCAGNNGATAACCGCTGTCCGCAGCTATAACATAGTCTCCCGGTTCGGGGCGGTATTCAGCGCACTCCGGTGCGCCGGAAAAAATAACACAACGCTTGTTCATTTTCCAATCTCCTATAAAGAAACAAGGTGTTGTAAAGTAAATTCGCTTTACAGCATAGGTGGCAAGATTATCTTCCTTAAAAGTCTTTTGAACTTCACAAAGCGATTTTAACACCTTGAATCCCCCTATGTCAAACGGTCTTTCTTTCGGCTTTGTGGAAGTTCAACAAAAGGATTTAAAAAAATAGTTTACATTAACCAAAGCCTCTGTTATAATTAAAAACACTCGTTCCGAACACTGTATTCAGGTTTCAGTTCTTGTGTTCGGAATTTTTTATTTTATCCGGGAGGAATGTTATGAGTTATATCAGCCTGCTGGCGCCCGCAAGTGCGGTGATGGCGCTGCTGTTTTCGGGTCTGCTTGCCATCAAGGTTATCAAAGAACCCCAAGGCAACGAAGTTATGAGGAAGATTTCATCAGCAATAAAAGAAGGTGCTAACACCTATTTAAAGGTACAGTACAGGGGAGTGGGCATCTTTTTTGCTGTAATGTTCGTTGTGCTGGGGCTCCTTGCCTGGCGCGGTTTTCTGACGCCCTTTGTGCCCTTCGCCTTTGTTTCAGGGGGCTTCTTTTCCGGCCTTTCAGGCTATATCGGGATGAAAATAGCCACAGCGGCCAACGCAAGAACCGCTGATGCCGCCATGAGGAGCCTTAATTCAGGGCTTAATGTGGCGTTTTCTTCAGGCGCCGTTATGGGCTTTGTTGTAGTCGGTTTAGGTTTGCTTGATATTTCAATTTGGTTCTTCTTTTTAAATTATTGGTACAGTTCCGTTAAAGTAATAGCGGACGAAGCCCTCCGTATTCAGGAGATTACCTCCGCCATGCTCACTTTCGGCATGGGGGCCTCCTCCATGGCGCTGTTTGCCCGTGTCGGCGGCGGTATTTTCACCAAGGCGGCTGATGTGGGCGCGGACCTTGTCGGCAAGGTGGAAGCCGGCATCNNTATTGCCGACAATGTGGGTGATAATGTAGGCGACGTGGCCGGTATGGGGGCGGACCTCTATGAATCCTATGTGGGTTCCATAATTTCCACTGCAGCTTTAGCCGTGGCGGCGGGCTACGGCTATAAAGGCGTACTCTTGCCTATGGTGATGGCTTCCATAGGAATAATTGCTTCAATTTTAGGTACATTTTTTGTAAAAACAAAAGAGGATACGGACCAAAAACACCTTTTGGCGGCATTGCGCCGCGGTGTGTGGGTGAGCGCCTTTGTTGTTGCCGTTTCCGCTTACCCCCTCATTCACTACAGCCTGGGTAAGGAGCATATCGGCCTTTACGGTGCGGTGTTATCCGGGCTTATGGCGGGTATAATNNAGTATTACACGTCGGACACTTACAAGCCCACAAAAAATCTTGCGAAGGAATCTGAAACCGGACCTGCCACAATGATTATCGGCGGACTTTCATTGGGTATGTTTTCCACCCTGTTCCCGGTCATTATAGTTTGTGTTTCCATATTTGTCAGTTTCAGAATTTCCGGCGGTGCAAACAGTTTTGATGCCGGCCTGTTCGGTATAGGCCTTTCCGCCGTGGGTATGCTTTCTACCCTGGGGATTACCCTTGCTACCGATGCTTACGGCCCCGTAGCGGACAATGCCGGGGGCATAGCCCAAATGGCGGGGCTTGATGCCGAGGTCAGAACCCGTACGGACGCCCTTGATTCATTAGGCAACACCACAGCCGCTACGGGTAAAGGCTTTGCAATTGGTTCCGCAGCCTTAACGGCACTTGCCCTTATCGCCTCCTATGTGGAACAGATTAAAATCCATAGCCCCGACTATCACTTTGACTTAAGCATTACAAACCCCAATGTTCTCATCGGTCTGTTTGTCGGCAGTATGCTGCCCTTCCTTTTCTCCTCCCTTACAATGAATGCGGTTAGTCATGCCACCATGAGTATAGTTTTTGAAGTCCGCCGTCAGTTTAAAGAGATTAAAGGTTTAATGACCGGGGAAGCCGAAGCGGATTACAAAAAGTGTGTGGCAATCTGCACCAAAGCCGCCCAAAAAGAGATGGTTTTGCCCGCTTTGCTTTCCATAGCTTTCCCGTTGGGGGTCGGATTATTCTTGGGCGTTAACGGCGTGGCAGGTATGCTGGCGGGGGCTACGGCAACAGGCTTTATTTTAGCGGTTATGATGTCAAACTCCGGCGGAGCCTGGGACAATGCGAAGAAATTTATTGAGGCCGGAGGCTTAGGAGGTGCGGGAAGCGAACTGCACAAGGCCGCCGTGGTGGGCGACACCGTAGGCGACCCTTTCAAAGATACGGCCGGTCCTTCCATCAATATTCTAATTAAACTGCTTTCAATGGCTTCCATCGTTTTCGCATCACTTATAGTTAAATACTCTCTTTCATAAAAAATAATTAAGCGGCTTGTAAATGAGTTTTCTCGGAACAAGCCGCTTTCTTTTTATCCGATGCTCAACGGCATGAATTTGCACATACAAATCGGTTTGCAGTTGCAAAACCTCCACGTGAAGCAAACCCCTTGTTTATTTCTTACTGCTGTGCTAAAGTTAAGAAGATGTTCTTCGGGAACACCTGAAATATATGGAGGAATAGTAATTATGAAAAAGATTTTTTCCGCAATTCTGGCAGTATTGCTTGTGACGCTGCTATTGACTTCGGCCGTTGCTTTACCGGCCGATCCGTCTGCCGTCGGTGCCGGCAGGGGGCTAAGGTTTAACGATGACGGTCAGTTTAAAATCCTTTATGTCACGGACGTTCAGGATGTTTATCCGATGAAACAGGCGATGATTCAGTTCCTTAATGAGGCTCTGGATGCTACTCAGCCCGATTTGGTAATTTTCGGCGGGGACAACATTGTTACCCCCGATGTACGTGCCTATGAGCAAATGCTCACTCCTCTTATTGAAAGGAATATTAAGTTTTCCCTGGTTTTGGGTAACCATGATTCCGAGTGTTCCAACATGACACCGGAACAGATTTTAGAGGAATACCAAAAATATCCCGGCTGCCTGGCCTTTGACGAGGTGCCCGCCCTCCACGGCTGCGGTACCCATAACCTGGAGGTAAAAAGCTCGGACGGTTCCAAAACCGCATTTAATATATGGCTTTTTGATTCCGGCGCCTATGCTACCTTTGCGGACGGCACGAGCGGTTATGACTGTGTCAGAGCTGACCAGGTAGAATGGTATGTCAACAGGAGCAAAGAGCTTCAGGCGGCAAACGGCGGAGCGTTGGTTCCCTCCCTTGCTTTCCAGCATATTATTGTTGCCGAAGTTTTTGAAGCAATGTATTTCAGAACCCCGAATCTGGGGAAGGCCAGCAGAAATTTCTCCAACGGTGTCAGCTACAGTATCGTTCCCAACCCCTTAAAAGTTAAAGGCATACTGCAGGAGATTCCCTGCCCCTCTATGGATAATGAAGGCCAGTGGGACGCTTTTGTGGAGCGTTGTGATGTTATGGGCTGCGCAACGGGGCACGACCATACAAACTCTTTTGTAGTGGATTACAAAGGCGTGGATATTATCCAGTGCGCCGGCTCCAGCTATGAATCCTACGGCAATGACAATGTCCGCGGCGCCACACTTTTCACCGTGTATGAAGATTGGCCGTTTTACTATGAACTCGAGCGCGTTACTGCGGCGGACCTTGCCGTAAAACCCGGCAGCGAACTGCCCGGACTCAGCGAAAAGAGCTTATTTGACTATCATCTCGGCCGCCTCACTTTCAGACTTTATCTCATCCTGACCGACCTTGTAGAACTTATCAATGTCATTCAAAAACAGTTTTAAAACTTAAACAATAAAAACAGGGGTTGCGGCTAAACCGCAACCCCGAATTATTTGTGTCTGAAATTTACTTTTTCTCTCTGTTAAAGCACATGAACCAATCCAGGCAATATTTGTCTTCGTCCTTGGACTCCATTCTCTCTTTCGCAGTACCGCAGGAACCGGCGGTGGGTACGATGGTGTCATCGCCCGGTCTCCAGTCGGCGGGGGTAGCAACATTGTCTTTGTCCGCCTTTTGCAGGGCCTGGACAATTCTCCTGAGTTCGTCAAAGTTTCTGCCCGTGGAAAGGGGATAGTAAAGGATTGTCCTTATCTTCCCTTCCGGATCAATCACAAA
>DCTF01000015.1:8831-12650 GCA_002329225.1 Ruminococcaceae bacterium UBA1447 | reverse complement strand
AAGACGCCCGAAGCGCATATAGACGGGACCTACATATTCGGCGGCGGCAAAAACGGCCGCTCTCGCCTCGATATCGTCAGCGGGATTTATAATTACCATACCGGGAATGGTGCGCATAAGGCCTATATCTTCACAGCACTGGTGGCTGGCACCGTCTTCACCCACGCTTATACCGGCATGGGTGGCGCCGATTTTCACATTAAGCCCGGGATAGCCTATGGTGTTGCGAACCTGCTCAAAAGCTCTGCCCGCCGCAAACATGGCAAAAGAACTTGCAAAGACGGTAAAACCTACAGTGGAAAGCCCGCCTGCTACACACATCAGGTTGCTTTCGGCAATACCGACGTTTATAAATCTTTCGGGGAAAGCCGCTTTAAAAACGCCCGTCTTAGTGGCTGCGGACAGATCCGCATCCAAGACCAAAATCTTGTCATTTATAGCTCCAAGCTCGGCAAGGGCCTTGCCGTATGCATCCCTTGTGGCTGTTTTAATTACTTCACTCATTTTAAGCCTCCAACTCTGCCAGTGCGGCCTTCAGTTCATTCATTGCCGTCTCATATTGTTCCGTATTCGGAGCGGCGCCGTGCCATTTGTAATTGTTTTCCATAAAAGATACACCTTTGCCCTTAACGCTTTTTGCTATGATTGCGGTAGGTTTGCCGGAACAAGCGGCGGCATTTTCAAAGGCGGCGTGTATTTCTTCAAAATCATGGGCATCAATTTCGACCACGTTCCAGCCGAAAGCTTCAAACTTTTCGGGAATGGGATAAGGAGAGTTGACCTCCGTTAATGTACCGTCAATCTGTAAATTGTTATTATCCACAACTGCGGTAAGGGAGTCCAGCCCCTTTGCGGAGGCGAACATTGCCGCTTCCCAGATCTGGCCTTCCTGTATCTCTCCGTCACCCAAAATTGCATAAGTTTTAAAGTTCTTGCCTGAGAGTTTTGCACCCAGCGCCATACCGGCGGCAACAGATAAACCCTGACCGAGGGAACCGGTGCTCATATCCACTCCGGGAGTGAGTTTCATGCTCGGATGCCCCTGAAGAAAGGAGTCGCACTTTCTGAGAGTTTTAAGTGACTCCACGGGGAAAAAGCCTCTGTGGGCAAGCACGGAATAAAGAACAGGTGCAATGTGCCCTTTGGAAAGCACAAGGCGGTCACGGTCCTGCATAGCCGGATTATTCGGGTCAATATTCATTCTGTAAAAATACAGATATGTGAGAATATCAGCAGCGGAAAGAGAGCCGCCCGGGTGCCCGGACTTTGCATTATATACCCCTTCAATAATGCCGATTCTGACCTTGCAAGCCGTAATTTTAAGCTGTTTGATTACATTTGCGTCCAATATATTACCTCCTAAATATTCATATAATTATTTTCGATATAATTCAAAAGATCCGCCACAGCCCCTTTATTGCAATGCACCGCCTGAAACTTTGCAGCATCTTTCAGGGCCTTAAGAGCCTGACCGCATGCGGCGGGCAGACCTACGCTGAGCAGCATCTCCAAGTCGTTATAATAATCGCCTATTGCCGCAACGTGCTCTATTGATATCCCGAGGCTTTTTGCCAGTTCTTTGACAGCTGTTCCCTTGCTGACTCCTGCGGCAAGAATCTCATAAGTAAAAATGGAGGTGGAAACGGGATTTAAAACGTTGTCCTTTTTAGTTTCAATAAACTTCCGCACACGGCTCAAATTATGAGGCCAATCCATAAAAATCATCTTACCCCAATTGAGGTGCAGAATTTCTTCAGGCTTGCCGACCTTTGTGTGCGGCAGTTTATCCGCCGAAACCAGGGCGGGAGCGAACATAAGGGAGTTGAGAATATAAAGATGGTCTTCAGTATAAACCGTAATTTCCGCAGAAGGAAATTTTTGGGCAACTTCCAAGATAAGCTCTTTCCCTTCGGAAGATATGGGATGAAAACTCATCATTTTATCGGTTTTATAACAATATGTACCGGCGCCGTTTAAAACAATGGCGGGCGTACCCTCAATAGGAAGGGCACGGTAATGTTTTTTAAGGGATTGCACATTACGGCCCGAGGCTAAAGTAAACCTGCCCCCAAGTTCCCGGGTAAAGCGTGTAATAGCCTGTAAATTTTTTTTGGGCAAAATTCTTAACTTGTTGTTCAGCGTACCGTCAACATCCGAAACAACCAACCAATGCGACAAAGAGTTATGAGCGGTTTGAGGCATTATTATTTTATCCTCCCGATAAATTCTGAAAAATAATCCGGCAACTCGGAGCTTATTTCCATATAATCATTGCTTCGGGGGTGAGTGAAACCTAAAGTTTTTGCATGCAGGCATTGTCCTTTAAGATCTTTTTCTCCTCCGGGAGGGCCGTAAACCGTATCCCCCGCCACGGGGTGACCGAGCCAAGCCATATGAACCCTTATCTGATGCGTCCTCCCGGTTACAAGTTCAAGTTCTACATGGGAGTAACGGCTGAACCCTTCCAAAACCCTGTAATTTGTTTGGGCGCTTTTGGAGTTTGTCTGTGTTACGCACATCTTTTTTCTGTTTTTTGCGCTTCGGCCGATCGGGGCGTCAATAACCCCTTGCTCCGATTTAAGCTTCCCTAAAACCACGGCTCTGTATACACGTTTGACGTTGCGGGACTTAAGCTGTGCTGCAAGGCTGTTGTGAGTAAAATCGTTTTTTGCCGCTAAAAGCAATCCGCTTGTGTCTTTATCCAATCTATGTACAATACCGGCCCTTATTTTGCCGTTGACACAGGATAATTCATCCTTGCAGTGGTGCATAAGTGCGTTAACAAGGGTTCTGTCAAGGTTCCCGGGTGCGGGATGAACCACAATCCCCTTAGGCTTATTGACCACCAACAGGTCAGAGTCCTCATAAACTATATCCAGAGGTATGGGCTGAGGTATAATTTCCAACTCTTCGGCTTCGGGTACAATAACCTCAATCTTGCTGCCTTTTGCAGGTTTAAAACTTTTGCCGACAATAACACCGTTGACTTTTACGCCGCCGTCAAGAATTACTTTTTGAATATAGCTTCTTGACAAATCCGGAACGGCCTCGGCAACCGCCTTATCTATACGCAGGCCGTCCATATTTTCTTCCACAATAAAAACTTCAGTTCTCATTTCGAGCCTTTTTCGCCTCTGCAATAAATTCATAGACAAAAAATCCCAACATCAAACACTCGCCGACTGTTATAAGGCAGTCGGCGAAGTTGAAAACCGCAAAATTAATAAACAAAGGCTCAATAAAGTCTATGACATAACCTTTTGTCAGTCGGTCAATCAGGTTGCCGATACCGCCTGCCACAACCATAACCAATGAGACATAAAGAACGTTCTTTTTAACCTTACCCGAAAACAAAATAAACAAAACAACCAGCACAATCAGCAAACTCGACACGGTAAGGATATGGGTGGCATTACGAAATACTCCAAAAACCGCACCGGTGTTTTCCGTATAACGAAACTGCAAAACACCGGGCACTAACACAAAAGTTTCGGGCGGCACAAGCCAATTAACGATTAAATATTTTGTAAGCTGGTCGACGGTTATTAAAAGCAATATTACAAGTCCCGTTAATCCGCGCTTCATCAACACTTCCCCTGAATTTTACTTTTTGAAAAATCCGGTAAAACTTGATTGACCCTGCGAATCATCAGCATTGTCATCTTCGTTGTCAATCTCAATTGTTTCAAAGCGGCCCTTGTCACCGTCATCCGAAGGCAAAAAGTCATCATCAGGGTCTACATCGGCTGAAAGGTTTTCAAGATAAAGCCTGAAGCCTTCATCTT
This sequence comes from Ruminococcaceae bacterium UBA1447, assembly GCA_002329225.1. GTDB lineage: Bacteria > Bacillota > Clostridia > Oscillospirales > Acutalibacteraceae > UBA1447. Next base: position 8,865 of record DCTF01000015.1, on the reverse strand, counting down.
CTCCTTCGTCGTCATCATCATCGTCGTCATCATC
>DCTF01000015.1:0-8814 GCA_002329225.1 Ruminococcaceae bacterium UBA1447 | reverse complement strand
CATCATCGTCATCATCGTCATCGTTATCATCGTCATCGTTATCTTCGGCACTTTGGGCAAAGGCCATTCTCTTTAAGCTGAATAATGCTTCTGCCGGAGATTCAGTTTCAGTATCGTCAGCATCTTCTTCCTCGTCGTCAGCATCTTCTTCCTCAGTCTGTTCCGGTTCTTCAGCAACCTCTTCTTCCTCGGGCCAAACCGGTTCTTCGGATTCTTCAATAAGTAAATCGTCAATGCTTTCAAGAACATCTTCAATGCCTTTACGGTCTAAATCGTCGGAAGTTTCTTCTTCAACGGCTTCTTCAACTTCATCGGCGGGAACATCTTCCTGTTCTGCCGGTTCGTCTGCAAAAAAGAAGGTCGGAGAGGGCCTTGAATTTCCCAAAACTTCCGGCTCCTCTTCATCGTCCGCTTCAGCAACCGGCTGCACTTCATCATCGGGCTCTCCGGCAATTTCGGCAACCGCCTGTTCAGAATTATCTTCCGGACCTTCTTCGGAATCGGCAACATAAGATTGCGCCACTACACCGGGAAGGGTTTCGATAAAATCTACCTGCCGTTTAAACTGCTCTAAAAGGCTGTTCTTAAACTCAGCCGCCTCTTTTTTGATAACTTCAAGTGCAAGGCTTTCCCTGTCAATTTCGTCCTGAATTCTTTCCAGTTCCTGAGCCGCTTCACGGCGAGCCGTCTCAACCGTCTGCCGCGCTTCACTTGCGGCATCACTCAAAAGAGTTTGAGCCTTTTCTTCCGACTCGAACTTGACGGCAAGCGCCTTGGCCGNNCGGCTTCCGCCTGAGCTTCGGCACGGGCCGTTTCCAAGGTGGTGGAAGCAGATTCAAGCATAGCGGAAGATTTTTCTTCCGCCTCTTTTGTCAGGGTATCCGCCGCCCGCTGAGCGGTGACAAGAGTTGCCTTAATGATTTCTTCATCTTCCTTGTAGGCTTCAACTCTCTCCGCTAAAATCCCGATTTTATTTTTCAAGTCTGCATTGTCCCTGAAAACCTGTTCATAGGATTCGACAACTTCGGCAAAGTAGGCATCTACTTCATCCGCCCTGTAAGAACCTCTGACCGTGGACACGAAACGATGGGAACGCAAATCTGCCGGTGTGAGCATTGACAACTCCTCCAAATATTAAAAGTCTGAATGATAACCGTAATTAAATCTACCACTGCCGACATCATCGGGCCATTCTCCGCCTAGCGTTACACCTTGAGGTGCAACGATATACGATCTTTCCGCACTTTTTTTAATTTTCCCCTTTAGTGCGTAAGCAGTGCCATAAAGAAAGTCCAAAATCCTTATTGCTATATCGGGCTGACAGGTTTCAAGATTTAAAAGTATCGTCCGCTTTTCAGCAAGAGCGTCAGCCACACTCGTTACATCCTCATATCTGTCCAATTTTTTGTACACAATGCTAGGTATTGATCCGCCCCCGGTAATCGGGACTACCTTGTCGTCATATTCACTTGCCGGATAAGGATAAGGCACACCCCTTTGGGGATTGCCGTCCGCATCCCCTCGCTCCGGTTCGTAATCAACGCCGATTTCAGGTTCCTCGTAGTCGTCATCTGTCCCATTGATGAATTTTTTTATCCAACTCATAAAATTATCCCCCTATTAATAATTCCTGTCTCCGAATATGGCGGAGCCAATCCTGACTAAATTGGCGCCCTCCATAACTGCATCGCTGTAATCGCCGGACATACCCATTGACAATATTTTCATGCATACATTATCTATGTTTCTGTCCCCAATGTCAACAAACAGACGGTACATATTTGCAAAATACTTTCTGTTTTTTATTGAATCGCCGCTCAGGGGCGGTACCGTCATAAGTCCCAGAACGGAAATCCCCTCAATTTCCGACAAAGCGTAAATATCTTCCATAGCCGTACTCACGGGAAAACCGAACTTCTCAGCCTCCCCGCCTATATTTATTTCCATCAACACTTTGGTGACAATGCCGTTATTTATGCTTCTTTTACCGATTTCTTCAGCGACTTTCAGGCTGTCAACCGACTGTATCATATCTACTTTGCCTACAATCTGCCTGACCTTATTTGTTTGCAAGTGGCCTATCAAGTGGGCTTCACAACCGTCAAGGTTCAAAAACTCCCTTTTAGCCAAAAACTCCTGCACACGGTTTTCACCGATATACTTAATACCTGTGGAAATTACTGCGTTAATCCTCTCCGGCTCCACTGTTTTTGTCACTGCCATAACCCGGATTTCTTCTGCCTTTCTGCCGGAGACGGATGCCGCCTTTTCNNTCGATGTTTTCATTTATGATTTTAAGATTTTCGCATATATTTGCCATTCTATATCTGCACCATTCCTTTGTTTTTAACTCTGCGCGCCTTTACTATGACCTCGTCATACAGATTTAGGAAAGCTCCGTCTTTACCCTCCGCTTTTAAAAAGTCTTCCCTGGTTTTTACAAGAACATAATTACCTCTGGTTTCTATAACAAAAACCCGCCTGAAGACTGAAACATTGCTGCGCAGAACATAGACACCCTGATTTTCGTCAAGGGTTCTTAAAGCGGAAGTCCGAATACGGTAACAGTTAAATTCGTCTAAAATTATTTTTGCATCCTCAATTCTCAAGCCCGCAAAATCCGAGTTCATCTCATTGCACTCAAAAACGGCTAATCTTTTTCCGTCCTCAACCTCCCCCAAAGATGTAAGCATTGCGGGAAGCCTGAAATTATCTTTTTTACCGACTGAGAGAATATATTTTCCGCCCTGCTCAAGTTTAGCGGCGGTTTTACTGTCCAGCACCGTTAAAACATACCAGATATGATTTCTGATAAGTTTGCTCCCGCCTGGAGTTTTTATCTGCTCAACCTCGTTTGACAGGAGTTTCTCCACATCCTGTACTTTCAGTTGTTTTATCCCGTCATAAGAAAGAGTATTTTCAAAGCCGTCCGTATAGTTTACAAAATAGCCGGAAAAATTGCTTGTTAAAGAATCGGTATGAGAGGCCGAGGCTGAAAGCTGAGCCAACTTTTCGTTAAGCGGGGCGGTTCTCTCTTCAAAGTTGATTGAGTCCGGCTCTATCGCCAACTGCCGTTCTATTATTTTATCTTCCAGAGTGTTGAGACTTTCTTTCAGGCTGCCGAAGGATCGGTTTGACACTGCGTCCAATATCTGCAAAAAAGTGCTGTCGGTTTCCTTAGTGTTGCGGGAGATATCAAGAGTGTTGGTGTTGACGGTGTTGCCCAGATTGACATACCTTTTCAGCTCCGCTTCCAGAGCTTTCTTTTGCATGTACACCTCCGCTTCGTCCGTACTGCCGCACACGATACCGTAGACATCATTCTTTGCCAGTTTTTCTCCGTTCTTCAGTAAGGGAACCAATATCCCCCGGTCGGGAGATTTCAAAAGCGTTTCATCACGAAGAACAAAAATCTTTGTTTCAATCGCAGTCTGCGCTCTGTGGTTATAGACCGTTTCGGTTGTGACCGCCGAATAATAGTTCCAAATCAGCACAAAGGCAATCACCGCTACCGCTAAAATGGCGGCGGCGCCGTAAATTATGATGTTTTTCCGTTTTCTCATATCGAACCTCCGGGAAATTCGGCGTCAATTAAAAGAAAAATATCCCTCATCATTTCCGTCTCTTCNNTCTTCCGAATAATCATCCTGATAAAACCAGTTGATATCCATGTTCTTTCTAAACCAGGTTAGTTGTCTTTTGGCATATTGTCTGGTGGATTGCTTAAGATTTTCGATGCATTCGTCCAAAGCCGGGGAGCCGCTGAAATAGGGGGCAAGTTCTTTATAACCTATTGCCTGCCCGGCGGTTTTTTCCGCATTTGAGAGAAAATGTTCCGCTTCTTTAATTAAGCCTTTTTCCAACATCAAGTCTACCCTGCTGTTTATTTTTTCATACAGCAATTCCCTGTTGCGGTAATTAATGCCTATCCAAAGGCAGTTGTAAGGCGAGATCTTTTTTGCCGCATTACGATTGCGGGCAGATATTTTTTTTCCTGTCAGTCTGAAGTATTCAACGGCCCTGACCTGCCTGTTGATGTCATTTTCATGAATCTTTTCCGCCGATTCAGGATCCACTCTTTTTAGTTCATCGTACAAACTCTGCCCGCCCTCTTTTGAAAACTCCTCCATAATACTTTTACGGATTTTTTGCTCCGGCTCATGGTCGGGGAAAACATTGTCCGATAGCAGCGAGTCAACATAAAGGCCAGTGCCGCCGCATATCACGGGGACTTTTTTTCGTTTATGAATATCGCGGATACACTTGCCCGCCATTTCAACATAAGCCGCCGCACTGAAACTTTCTTCAGGGGAGATAATATCTATCATATGGTGAGGAATCCCCTGCATTTCTTCCAAATCCGGCTTGGCGGTGGCGATATTCATCCCTTTATAAACTTGCATGGAGTCGGCCGATACAACCTCGCCGCCTATTCTTTTGCAGACCTCAACCGCTATGCGGGTTTTACCCGAAGCAGTGGGGCCGACTATAGCTAAAACGGGGATTTTTTGCATTGTTACTCCTATGAACGATTAAAGCTCTTTTCAATTTCGCTCTTTAACATTTCGACCATTACGGGTCTCCCGTGGGGGCAGTGGCGAACTTCCGGCATTTGCATCAAGGTTTGTACGAACTGCTCCCTTTCTTTTTCGCTTGTAAAGTCCCCCGCTTTTATGGCGGCACGGCAGGCTATCGAGGTGAGCAGCCATTCCAGTTTTTCGCTCAGCAGAATCGTTCTGTTCTGCAATAAGTAGCCGGCCAATTCGATAACTATGTCTTTAACCTCANNGCTCATGGAGCATTCCCGAACAAGCACAGAACCCGAGCCGAAATCCTCAACCTCAAAACCGGCGTCCCTCATCAGTTCAGTATTCTCTATCAGAACGTCATATTCCGGCTTACTCAACAGAACTACAATCGGTTCAAGTAAAAGCTGTGTAGCCTGATCCCTGTCTTCATTAAGGAGTTTGTTGAATATTATTCTTTCGTGGGCGGCGTGTTTGTCGATTAAGATGATTTTATCCGCCATTTCCACAAGTATATAGGTGCCGAAAAGTTCACCTTTAACCGTCCAAAACTCCTCCGGTTCACTCCGCCGTACTTTCGTGGGTTCCTGTTTTATTACGGGAATTTGTTCTTCAACGCTTTCCGGCTCATCGGCTTCCTTTTCTTCCGCTTTTTCGGCAATTTGTTCTTTATTATCCGCCGAATAAGGTTTTGGGGGGTCAGACAGGCTTTGTTGAACGGCCGATTTTTCAACCGCAGGCACAGCCGCTTCATCTTCTTCGTCATACTCAATATCAATATCGGCTTTGCGCACCGGTGTAAAAGGACGGCTTGTTTCGGCAAATATACCTTTGGGCTGTTCGGTTAAAGTAATCTGTTCCGGGGGTTCGGGAGGCGCTAAAAAGTCGGCCACATCTTTTTTTGTAACGGTTATTGAGGGACGGTCAACCACGCCGTCAACGGCGTTTTTGGCGCAGTAATAAACGGCGCTGAAAACCGGTTTGTCATTTACAAAGCGAACCTCGGTTTTTGCAGGATGAACATTAACATCCACAAACTCCGGCGAGGCTTCTATGTTCAAAACACAGCAGGGAAACTTGCCGGAGACTATGGAATGTTTGTAGGCTTCACTCAGGGCGGAGGAACCGGTCGGCGTTTTTATTTGCCTGCCGTTGAGGAAAAAATACTGCATATTCCTGTTGGGGCGTGAAGCGGAGGGTTTTGATACATAACCGCTGACACGAATGTTATCCAGAGTATAGTCCGCCGGTATTAAATCCGAGGCAAAATCTTTGCCGAAAACGGAATAAACGGTCTGATAAAGGTCGCCGTCACCGGGGGTAAGCAAGACCTGTTTTCCGTCCCGGATAAAGCGGAAAGAAACTTCCGGATGAGATAAGGCGGTTTTATCCACAACAGATGCCACCGCATTGGCTTCCGCCACATCTTTGCGCAAAAACTTCATTCTTGCGGGTGTGTTAAAGAACAAATCGCGAACTATAATTGTTGTACCCTTCGGACAGCCGGCTTCATCAAAATATGTTTCTTCCCCGCCCTCAATACAGTAACGGTAACCCGAATCGTCATCTTGAGTTTTTGTCAGCATCTCAACCCTTGCCACTGCCGCAATAGAGGCCAAAGCCTCCCCTCTGAAACCTAAGGAGGTAATTGAATGTAAATCGTCGGCGGAACTGATTTTGCTGGTGGCGTGGCTTTTAAAAGCCTTGGGTATATCTTCTTTGCCTATACCCGTGCCGTTGTCCGTTACACGGATAAAACCGATGCCGCCGTTTTTAATTTCAACTGTTATTACGGACGCCTCGGCATCGATGGCGTTTTCCAAAATCTCTTTCACCACCGAGGCCGGGCGTTCAACAACCTCACCGGCGGCAATCAGGTCGGCAACTTGCTTTGAAAGCAGATTAATTTTACTCATATTTCCCCTGCCTCCTTTACAAGTTCGTACAGGATTTTCAGAGCTTCAATGGGAGTAATCGTATTCACGTCCATATTTTTAAGTTTTTCTATAATTTCATCGGTGCGGGTGTCTTCAAAAGTAAACTGCTGAACCTCCGGTTCTTCCATGACGGAAGTTTTCGGTCTGTTTGCCGGTCTTTTTACGCCGCTGTCCTCAAGTTCTTTGAGAATTATTTTTGCACGGGACACAACCGCACCGGGAACACCGGCGAGCATCGCCACTTCAATACCGTAACTTTCGTCCGCACCGCCGCTTACAATCCTGCGCAGGAAAGTGATTTCGTCGCCTCTCTTTTTGACGGCTATGTTGTAGTTTTTAATGCCGTCTAAATGGTTCTCAAGCTCCGTGAGTTCATGGTAATGGGTGGCAAACAAGGTTTTTGCCCCGAGCTTTTTCTTGTCGGCGGCAAATTCGAGCACCGCTCTTGCTATGCTCATACCGTCATAAGTCGAGGTTCCCCGGCCTATTTCATCAAAAACAATCAGGCTTTTTGAGGTGGCATGCCTGAGGATTGAGGCTACCTCGCTCATTTCCACCATAAAGGTGGATTGCCCGGAAGCCAGATCGTCCGAAGCCCCGATTCGTGTAAAAATCTGATCCACAATGCCGATGCGGGCATGCTTTGCCGGGACGAAGGAACCAATCTGCGCCATTAAGACGATAAGTGCCACCTGGCGCATATACGTGGACTTTCCCGCCATATTGGGTCCCGTGATGATCGCCAGACGGTTTTCTCCGCAATCCATATGCGTGTCGTTCGGCACGAACATGCTCCCGGAAAGCGTCTGCTCCACAACCGGGTGCCGCCCCTGCGTGATTTCAATGACATCCGACAGGTCCACCTGCGGCATCGCGTAGCCGTTTGCCGACGCCACCGCCGCAAACGAAACAAGCACGTCAAGCTGCGCCACCGCGGCCGCCGTCCGCTGCACCCGTCCCACCATCGCCGCGACGCACGCGCGCAATTCGGAAAAGAGTTCATATTCCAGCGTCTCAAGCCGCTCCCGGGCGGTGAGGATGGTGTTCTCCATCTCTTTGAGTTCCTGCGTAATGAAGCGCTCACAGTTTGCAAGCGTCTGTTTTCGGATATAATGTTCCGGTACAAGGTCGTAGTTGGACTTCGATATTTCTATGTAGTATCCGAATACCCGGTTGTAGCCGACCTTCAGATTCTTAATCCCGGTCTTTTCCCGCTCGGAAGCCTCGATGCCGGCAATCATGTCTCTGCCGTTTGCCTGAACGGCGCGCAGCGCGTCCACCTCCGCGTGGTAGCCGTCCCGGATTACGCCCCCCTCCCGTATGGAAAAGGGCGGGTCGTCCGCGATCGCACGGTCAACTTTCTCGCACAGGTCGGCAAGGGGATCGATCCGGGCGCAGGTCTCCCGCAGCAGAGAGGAAGCAAAGGGCGCAAGCAGTTCGATCAGAACCGGCAGTTTCGCGCAGCCCGCGGAGAGCGCTTTTAAGTCCCTTCCGTTCACCGTGCCGTAAACCACTTTCCCGATGAGCCGTTCCAGATCCGTGATGTCCCGGAGCGCCAAGGCAAGCTCTTCCCGGCGGATCGGCTGGTCAACCAGTTCCCCTACCGCCTCAAGGCGCCTTCGGATGGGGACCGGTCCCAACAGCGGACGCACAATCCAGCCGCGAATCAGGCGGCGGCCCATCGGTGTCTTGGTCCGGTCGAGCACCCACAGGAGGGAGCCTTTTTTCTCCTTGTTTCGGAGAGACTCGGTGATTTCCAGATTGCGTCTCACACTCAGGTCCAGCTCCATGAACTGCCCCTCCCCATAACAGAGAAGGGTGCACAGATAGGACAGGTCAGTCTTCTGGGTCTCATAGAGGTAGGACAGCAGGCCGCCGACCGCACGGACAGCCGCCGCCCCGGAGAGGAGAAGCTCTTCTATTTTGTCTTCCGGAAACTGATTGGATGCGAGACGGCGGGCTTCCTCTTCCTCAAAACACGCTTCCCTCCCGCTCTCGCAGCGGCAGCCGAGCTGCTCCCGAAGAAAACCCGTGAGCCTGTCGTTTTTCATCGCTCCCGCGGACAGCACGGCTTCCCGCGGGGAAAAGCGCCCCAGCTCGTTTTGCACATGACCGAGCGTCTCTTCCCCGGCAAATCCCGTCACGAAGACCTCGCCGGTGGAGATATCGCAGAAACAGAGGCCCGCGGCGCTCTCCTCCATATAAACCGCGCTGATAAAATTGTTTTTCCCCTCGTCCAACATGGAGGACTCAATCAGGGTTCCCGGGGTTACGACGCGAATCACGTCCCGCGAGACGAGACCCTTCGCCAGAGCGGGGTCCTCGGTCTGTTCGCAGATGGCGACCTTGTA
>DCTF01000096.1 GCA_002329225.1 Ruminococcaceae bacterium UBA1447 | reverse complement strand
ATAACCGGTACGGACTCATTTTCAACCCCGTAGTCCGAGTAAAAGTAAGGAGTCTTCGCTTCAAACTCAGCCGCGCAGGTATCCACTATGGAAAATGAAGGCAGAATTTTCCACATACGGCGCATAGTCTTAACGGCGGATTCGGTGCCGGAGATGTTGTTCGCAATCATCCTGTCCGTAAAGCCCATCTTTTTTGCCTGGAGCAAGGTCGCTCTGTCAAAAGCACCGCTGCGCAAATGTTTTTCCATATTTACGATGTTTTCAATTCTGTATAAAAACCATCGGTCGATTTTTGTAATTGCATAGATATCGTCTATCGGGATATCTTTAAATATTGCCGCAGCCACAACGAACAGGCGCTCATTGTCCACCCTGTGTAAAAGCTCCCTGAGTTCGTCTTCCTTTTTTTCAATAAGGTGAGGAAGCAGCAGACTTTCTTTATTCTCTTCCAAAGAGTGGACAGCCTTATGCAGCGCCGCTTCAAAACTGCGGGAAATTGCCATTACCTCTCCCGTAGCTTTCATCTGCGTGCCCAACATTCTTTTAGCCGTTACAAATTTGTCAAAAGGCCATTTTGGGAATTTGACAACACAATAGTCCAAAGCGGGTTCAAAGGCGGCAAAGGTCTTGCCGGTGATGGCATTGGGTATTTCGTCAAGTCCCAAATCAAGGGCTATTTTTGCCGCCACACGGGCAATGGGATAACCGGTTGCCTTTGAAGCAAGAGCGGAGGAACGGGAAACTCTGGGATTAACCTCAATTACCGCATATTCATAAGAATCGGGGTGCAGAGCAAACTGAACATTACAGCCGCCTTTAATCCCCAAGGCCGATATTATGTTGAGTGCGGAATTCCGCAGCATACGGCAGTCTTTGTCCGAAAGGGACTGGGCGGGAGCAACCACAATGGAGTCCCCGGTGTGTACGCCGACGGGATCCAGATTTTCCATATTACAGACCGTGATGCAGTTGCCTTTGGCGTCACGGATAACTTCATACTCTATCTCTTTCCAGCCGGAGATGCACTTTTCAATCAGCACCTGTCCCACGCGGGAAAGGCGGATACCGTTAGCGGCTATTTCTTCCAGTTCATGCGGATTTTGCGCAATACCTCCGCCGGTGCCGCCCAAGGTGTAGGCGGGCCGCACAATTACCGGATAGCCTATCTTATCGGAAAACCTGAGAGCCGCTTCAACGCTTTCAACCACTTCCGACTCTATGCAGGGCTCGTTAATGGCCTGCATTGTGTCTTTAAACTCCTGACGGTCTTCCGCCATTTTTATCGCATCGGCGGAAATACCGATGAGCCTTACGCCGAACTCTTTGAGAACACCCTTTTCTTCCAGCTCCATAGCGAGGTTAAGCCCCGTCTGACCGCCCAAAGTAGGTAAAATCGAGTCGGGCCGCTGTTCGCTGATAATTTTCCTGAGCGTGGGGACGGTGAGAGGTTCAATGTAAACAATATCGGCAATCTCGCCGTCGGTCATAATCGTTGCGGGGTTGGAGTTAACCAAAACGACCTCTATGCCTTCCTCTCTAAGTGAGCGGCAAGCCTGGGTGCCGGCATAGTCAAACTCCGCCGCCTGCCCGATTATGATGGGACCAGAGCCGATAACCAATACTTTTTTAATGCTTTTATCAATCATGGCAGCCGCCCTCTTCCATCATGGCAATAAAACGTTTGAATAAAAACGAAGTGTTGTGAGTGCTCCCGGTAGTGTCCGGATAAAACTGTGCGGTGAAAACCGGTTTGCCGACCAAGGCAAGACCCTCCACCGTATTGTCGTTTACATTGACACTTTCCACCTTTATGTTTTCGGGCAAACTTTCCGCCGCTACCTCGTAGCCGTGATTTTGTGCGGTGATATAAGTTTGATCATCATCGATATATTTAACAGGATAATTGCCGCCCCTGTGGCCGTGCTTCATTTTTTGCACCTTAGCCCCCGCCGAGAGGGCGACAAGTTGATGCCCCAAGCCGGTGGCAAATACCGGTATATTCTTGTCAACAAGTTCTTTTATCCGGCCGACAATCTCCGGATACTCGTTGGGATTGCCCGGGCCGCCGCTTATCATCACCCCGTCGTGGCCGGCGGATATAATATCTGCAACGGAAGCGGAGTGAGGGTAAACCGTAAGCCGGCATCCCCTGTCTAAAAGAGCGTCAAGCAGATATTTTTTTGTACCCAAGTCCAAAACCGCTACGGAAAAACCGGTGTTTTCCGTCCCCGCCTCAAAAGGCTCTTTTGTGCTGACAGACTCCACCGGCTTATTTTGTTTATAGTTTTTCATTAAATCATTCAAACGGGATAAATCCGAAATGTCTTCGGTAATAACCCCAAGGGCAGTGCCGTTTTCTCTTATTTTTTTAACAACCGCTCTGGTGTCAATATTGCTAACACAGGGAATGTTGAATTCAAGCAATATATCTTCGAGCGGTTGTTCGCATCTGAAATTTGATGTTTTATCGGACAGTTCGTTGACAATTAATGCGGCGCAATGAATATTCGGCGATTCAAAATCTTCCCGGTTAACTCCATAGTTCCCGATCATGGGGTAAGTCATCACAATACCTTGCCCGGCGCTTGAAGGGTCCGTTATCAACTCAAAATATCCGGTCATGGAGTTGTTGAAAACANNAAAGGCTCCTTTTGGGGTTCCTTCGTAAATACTGCCGTTTTCCAACACCAGATACGCTTTCATCCGTTCACCTTTGCCTTTCTTTGCCGAGGGTAGGTTCTAAACGGTTATTTTATCACGCCTTGTCTCTCTTTAATATCTAAATTAGAAAAATTATTTACTTTTTTTATTCCGCCTTATATTGGCGGGCTGTTTCAATATCCCGGGCGATTTGACTGCGCAGCAAATCGGCGGTAGAGAAGGCCTTTTCGGGGCGCAGATACTCCAACAGACCCACCGTAACCTTTTGACCGTAAAGGTCGCCGGTAAAACCCATAATGGTGGTTTCGCTGCGCAGGATATTTTTACCGAAGGTCGGCCCCCTGCCTATATTTGTTACCGAGCGGTATTTTTCGCCTGAAAATCGGGTTTCGGAGATATATACTCCTTCCCGGGGTATGGCAAAGCCTTCGGGGAAAAGCTGATTTATGGTGGGGATGCCGAGGGTTCGGCCGACCTTTTTACCCGCCACAACCTCAAAGTCATATGCAAAGGGGCTGCCCAGCATTTCACGGGCAAGGCGCATATCCCCATTTTCCACAGCGGTTCTTATACGGGTGGAACTTATTGCTTCGCCGTCATAAAAAACGGTTTGAGCTATTGAGAGGGTCAGTCCGAACTCTTCGCAGAGTTTTGCGAGTGTTGCGGTATCGCCCGCCCCGTTGCGGCCGAAACGATAGTTTTCCCCGCAGACGAGGGCTTTGGCTCCGAGGCGTTTAATTAAAACTTCTTTTATAAAGTCCCGGGGTTCCATATTGCGGACTTCTTTAAATGAAATTATTTCAATTGAGGCTCCCATTTTTTCTATTGCCGCCGTTTTAAGCGAAAGGGAAAGCAATTGGATAGGGGCCTCTCCCGTAAGGGCGGATTGAGGGTGTTCATCAAAAAGGAGGACAAAGGGCAGCAACCCCTTTTCAGCAAACGATACCGCCGAGGTGATAACCGCCCGGTGACCTCTGTGCAAGCCGTCAAAGGTTCCCAGCGCTATTGCCGTATTCTTTTTGGCTTCCCCGGTGTTCATGCGTTCTTCCTCCGCCGCTTAAAAAAAACCGCCTTTTAATTGCCGGCGGTTATTAAACAAAATCACTTATGCCTGTACATCTTTTTCATCCGCAATTCCTTGGAGAGGATACTCTTGCGGAGACGCAGATTTTTTGGCGTCACCTCCAAAAGCTCGTCATCTTTTATAAACTCCATGCACTGTTCAAGGCTCATCACCCTGGGGGGCGACAGGCGCAGGGCATCATCACTGCCCGCCGCACGCATATTTGTCATCTGCTTTTTTCTGCACACATTGCAGACTACATCTTCACTCTTTGAACACTCGCCCACTATCATTCCTTCATATACTTCCGTTCCGGCGGAGATGAAGAGTTCACCCCGCTCCTGGGCCGCATACAGGCCGTAGCCGGTACTCACGCCGTTCTCATGAACAACGACGGACCCTCGTTCTCTGGTTTGGATATCGCCTTTATAAGGAGCATAACCCATAAAGAGTTGGTTCATAATTCCGTTGCCGTTGGTATCCGTCAAAAACTCCGAACGGTAACCGATAAGCCCTCTTGAAGGAATGTTAAACTCCAGCCGGGTATGACCGTCATCCCTCGCCGTCATACTTGCAAGTTCGCCTTTGCGGGAACCGAGGGATTCAATTACAGTGCCCACATATTCGCCCGGCACTTCCACTGTCAACAGTTCCATAGGTTCCAAAAGGGCCCCGTCTTTTTCCCTGTAAATAACCGTCGGACGGGAAACCTGAAACTCATACCCCTCACGTCGCATTGTTTCAATAAGAATTGATAAATGCAGTTCCCCGCGCCCGGACACTTTAAATGCGGAGGTGGTATCCGTATCTTCAACCCTCATGCTGACATTGGTTTGAACCTCTTTAAACAGACGGTCCCTTATGTTGCGGGAGGTTACGAACTTACCTTCTCTACCGGCGAAGGGGCTGTCGTTGACCAAAAAGTTCATGGAGATGGTGGGCTCGTCAATTTTTATAAAAGGCAGGGGGGCAATCTTTTCCGGGTCGCAGGCGGTATCGCCTATATTGATATCATCTATACCGGACACGCACACAATGTCCCCCATTGCGGCGCTTTCGACTTCGGTTCTGTGTAAGCCCTCGAACTGATACAGGCGGGAAATTCTTACATTTTCAACACTGCCGTCGGTACGGCAAAGCGCCGCCTGTTCTCCTTTATGAATCTTCCCCCGTTCCACACGGCCTACACCTATTCTTCCAACATAATCGTCATATTCAAGGCTGGAAAAAAGCAGCTGCAAGGGGCCGTCCATATCCCCCTCGGGAGGTGAAACATTCTCAAGAATAGAATCTAAAAGCGGGCGCATATTTCCTTCTGACGCATCGGGATTCAAAGAGGCATAGCCTTCCCTTGCGGAGGCATAGACCACGGGAAAATCTAGCTGTTCTTCATCGGTCCCCAGCTCAATTAGCAAATCCAACACCTCGTCAACCACTTCGGCGGGACGGGAGCCGGGACGGTCCACCTTGTTAATTACCACCACAATCTTTTTTTGAAAGTTCAGCGCCTTTTGCAACACAAAGCGCGTCTGAGGCATACAGCCCTCAAACGCATCCACAAGCAACAGTACCCCGTCCACCATCATAAGGATACGCTCAACTTCGCCGCCGAAATCGGCATGTCCGGGAGTATCTATTATATTTATCTTTACATTGCCGTAACGTACCGCAGTGTTTTTGGAAAGAATTGTTATACCGCGCTCCCGCTCCAAATCATTGGAGTCCATAACCCTGTCCCGTACCTGTTCATTTTCCCTGAATGTTCCGCTCTGTTTCAGCATTTCATCCACTAATGTGGTTTTGCCGTGATCAACATGAGCAATAATTGCGATGTTCCTTACATCCGATCTTAAGTTCAAATTTTCCACCTTAATCTTGATATCTATTCCACAACAATACCGAGGGCTTCCCTTTGTTCATGCAGTTCCCGAGTTATACGCTGCCGTTTTTCCCCTACCAAATCATAAAAGAAAACGGGTACGGCACAGGCCGCAAGGGAAATGGCGGGAATAAGTGAAACAATCAAAAACATTCCCGAACGCACGGAGGGCGCAAGAGTGTTGGGGTCCACTGTAAACTGCGTCCCGATAGTATCCACACGCAGATCCACAAACATATACATAAGTACAATAAAAGTGGTTGACAGCGCATTGCCCAATTTATTGACAAAGGATTGGCAGGCGGAGCCCAGACCGTTTTCCCTCCTGCCGGTTTTCCATTCCATGTAGTCCAGAGCGTCCCCTATCATGGCCGCCCCCAAAACATTTATAAATCCTGCGGGCACACAGGCCAAAACCAGGAACGGGACGCAGGCCCAGAAATTGCCGTAACCCAAAAAGTAAATGGCAAGGCAGGAAACCACGCCTATTCCGCAGCCGGTTATGATAAGCTGTTTGTAGTTGAAGCGTTTAATAAGCTTCGGTACCAAAAGCATGGTGCCGAACATTCCTACCGCAGTGGCAAGGGCAAAAATCAGATTGACTTTTGAAATACTCCCCTGCAAAGCCGCCTCTTTTTCCTTTTCACTGAGGCCTGAAAGGGAGGGGCCGATATAGAAAGAATAACGGGCCACATGAATGGCGCCGGCCTGAAACATATAGCGGCCGAAGGACAAAACACCCATAATCAGCACCAGCATAAGCGGCTTGTTTGAAAACAACAGCCTCAGCGAGCCCGGCTCCCCTTCCTGACGGCGCTTTTGCGGGATATTCACCCTTTCTTTAACTTTAAAATAACTCTGGGCAAAAAGGAGGTTCCCAAACACGGCGGCGACAAGAGCGATGATGATATACTTCGTTTTTTCAAGTTCCTGACCGCTGAGCCCCGTTTTTGGCAAAACAAAACCCAAGAGCATAAAAATCGCTATCGGTATTGCCGAACCTATACCGTTTGCCGTACGGGCAACGGAAAATATTTTGCCCCTTTCGGCGGGGTTCGGGGTCATGAGAATGGGCAGACTCCAGAACGGCACATCGGAGACGGTATAGGTCATGCCCCAGAGAACATAGGTAATCGACGCATAAACCATTTTGGCAACCGGGGACAAATCCGGTGCAAAAAACAGCAGGAATGTCAAAATCGCAATCGGCACCGGAGTCATGAGCAGATAGGGACGCATTTTACCGTTTTTTAAGTTAAGCCTGTCCGCATTCATTCCCATAATCGGGTCGTTTATTGCATCCCAAACCCGGGCAAGGAGCATAAGCAGCATAACAAACATTGCGCCCAACCCGAACACATTCAGATAAAAGTCCGAAATGTACGAAGACATAATGGCATAAATCATACCCTGTCCCAAAGCGCTCAACTTCAGAGAATTAAGTTCTTTTTTGCCGACATAATCTTTGAGTTCTTTCAAAGCTGACAGCCCCTTTACTCGCTTCGCATATCCACAAGCTGTTTTGTACCTTTATAAGCCTGAACCGAAAGCTCCACGGAGTCAAAAATCGCTTTTTCGATGTCGTCATCGGTGGCGCCCAGTTCTTTGCTCCACTTGTTGTCAATAAAGGCGTTCATACACATAATGTCCGCCAAGTCCACGGGGTTTATGCCCGGGTCTATATTCTTTTTCTTATACTGTTTATTCATAGAAACTCCGAAGAGTTTGAACATCCATTTTGCGACATGGATAATCTTGCGGTCAGGCACTCCCATAGCGGCATGGACAATTTTGAGAAACTCGTCCCAGGTCAGATTGTAATAGCTTATAGGGTAAGACTTGGCGCCCTTATGTTTTTCCGCCGCACCCACGATTGTTTCCGCTACCTGACGCACCGTCAGCATGGCCGTACCGCCCTTGGGGTACATGGTAACCCCGGGCATTCTCTCCAACTGTTCTATGAGTATGACCCAAACGGGTTTGCGCCCCGGCTGAGTACCGAAGATATAAGGCAGCTCCAAAATCGCTACGGACATTTGTTCGTCCGCATAGGAGAGGGCCACATTTTCCTGGTCTATGCGGCTGCGGATATAGGGATGTTTTTTTACAAGCTCCATTTCGGGTTTTTCTTTTGCAAAATAGGAGAAGTAAGAACCTAAAATTACGGAGTTTTTCACGCCGCACTCCTTTGCCAAAGGCAACAAACGTTTAAGCGGAGTGATATTATACTTTTCATAATAGGAATAGACCGGCGGGGGGAACTCCACCCGCTCATCAATACCGGCGGCAAACACAAAGCAGTCACAGCCCGTCATCAGTTCTTTTATCTCATCGTCCGAAAGTTCCATGCAGTTGCCCCAGATAAGTTCCATCTCCTCCGGAATCGGTGCGCCCTCAGGCAAGGGCGGCAGAGCCATACTTTTAACAGTATGCCCTCTGTCGATAAAAAGCTGAGCTGCGGCGCTGCCCAAAAGTCCCGTACCGCCAATCATAAACACTTTCATTATTACATACTCTCCTTTCTGCTGCTTGCAAAGTATTATAAGCGAAAAACACGGCTTCCGTCAACACATCGGGGTTCTTTGTGTTGACTCGGCAGGGGATTTAGTGGTATGCTCCGTTATGAACTCATAAGGCTGTTTTATTCGCCCAAAAACTCGGCAAATCCGTTTTAATAATTCTAAAGAAATGCGGGGAAAACAATGGTAAAACGATGGATTGCTTNNGACTTCCCGCCGTACCGTGAGGGTAACAGTGCCCGAGGGCTTTACCGTATATCAGATTGCAAAACTGCTGGAGGAGAAACAAGTCTGCTCTGCGGAAGATTTTATCGAGGCCGTAAATAATCCTCCGGAAGGCAATGTTTTTTCTTCCGGAATAGGAAACCCCGGCGAAAGACCTTTTTTACTGGAAGGTTATCTTTTCCCCGACACTTACGACTTTTATGTGGGGGAAGCCGCACCGAAAGCTTTGGGCAGATTTTTGAAGAACATGAAGTCAAAACTGACCCCTGAATATTATGAACGGGCTGAAGAATTGGGCTACAGCATGGATGAAATTCTCACCATCGCCTCCATTATTCAGGAGGAAGCGGGGTTCCCCGCCGAGGATAAAAAAGTGGCCTCGGTTTTACATAACCGACTGAGCAGCAAAAGTTTTCCCCGCCTTCAGTTTAACGTTACCTTTGAATATCTGGACAAATCGGTGGAACCTGTTTTCACCGGAGCGCGGAAAAAGTATGACGGCCTTTACAACACCTATGTTAAAAAAGGGCTCCCGGCAGGCCCTATAACAAACCCCGGAAAGATTTCCATTGAAGCCGCACTTTACCCGGAAGACACCGACTACTACTATTTTTTCACCTATGCGGGTTTTAACTATTATTATTCCGAAACATATGAGGAACACAGCAGGGAATATGCCAAACGGCGCAATTGGACTACGCCCACAGGTTAATAAAATATTTTTAAAAATACGGGGCTGTAGCAAAATGAAAAT
>DCTF01000007.1 GCA_002329225.1 Ruminococcaceae bacterium UBA1447 | reverse complement strand
CAATTGGCCGACGAATTCAAAGGGGTAATGGATCTGGCAAGCTATATGCTGAAAACTTTGGGACTCAGCGGGGATATCAGCTACCGTTTCAGCAAGCATGACCCCGACAACAAAGAGAAATTCATTGACGATGAAGAACTGTGGGCTACCACCGAGGCAATACTCAAGGATATTCTGGACGATTTGAACATAGAGTACACGGAGGCCGTGGGGGAAGCCGCTTTTTACGGGCCGAAACTGGATATTCAGATTAAAAACGTGCACGGTAAAGAGGATACCCTCATTACAATTCAGGTTGACCGCTACCTTGCCGAACGTCTGGATATGAGTTACATAGACGCTGACGGTGAAAAGAAAAGGCCTTATATTATCCACCGCACCAGTGTGGGCTGCTATGAGCGCACTCTGGCCATACTGATTGAAAAATACGCCGGCGCCATGCCCCTTTGGCTGGCGCCCGAGCAGATAAGGATTCTGCCTATTTCGGAAAAACATCATGATGCCTGCAAGGCGCTCAGAGACAAGATTGCCGCCGCCGGAATCAGGGTTACTATGGATGACCGCAGCGAGAAAGTAGGTTACAAAATCCGGGAAGCTCAGCTCAACAAATTGCCCTATATGCTTGTGGTGGGCGACAAGGAAGTGGAAGAAAACAGCGTCTCGGTACGCAAACGCGGACAAGGCGACCTGGGTGTAATGCCGGCGGAAGATTTTCTTGCCCTGGCACAAAAAGAAATTGCGGAGAGAGTTATATTTTAGGTTTTAATAAACTTCGGGGGCGGTGCAGCACCGCCCCCTGTTTTTTTGTTTTGACTGTAAATTCAGTTTAAATTAATGCCCCGCCCTTGCTGTCCAGATATTTGTACGCAAATCAAAAGCGTCCTTGTCTTTGTAATACTTGCAGACCGCCTTTTCGTAGTCTGCTCTCTGCTCGGCGGTCATTGATTTTTTATCCCGGGGACGGCAAAAAAGGTCAAGATAGGTAACAGACATCCGGCAACGGCGTATGCGCCTTAATTCGTTCTCATCTGCGGCAAGAGCTTCCGTTTTATCCCAAAGTACATTAATCTCGTCAATGCGCTCAACAAGTCCGGACAGATAAGAGTCTTCCGCCGTCTCTTGATACGCTAATGGAATATAGCCTTCCGAAAGCGGGTCACTGCCTAAAAAGCCGGTGTCCATTTTCTGGAAACAGGTCATATGCTTATCTTGCGTAACCTCATTGAGGATATTGATATACTCGTAGATGTTTTGCCAACCTGCCCCGAAATAAGCTTCCAAAAACTCCTTAATATGCTCATCATATTCCGTGTCCGACATGTAGGGGTTGCACATGAGTTTTGGTATTAAATAAGCCCGCAAATCACCGAAATCACCGGTATAGGTGCCGGGGGTATCTTCTTCAAAGACATGAACGGCGTTGTTTTCGGCAAAAAATCTAATGTTTTCCCGCAGGGTTTCCAGATTCGGAAAAGGCGCCAGATAACAGGAATAATTTGTAACATAATCCCAAATAGAAATCTTATCGCAAATGGCCTGCCATTCCTTTAATTCCTGAGCAAACTTGCCCGCATTCAAACTGCAAGCTTCGTCATCCAGAGGATGCCTGAAACAGGCCTCAATGGTGCAATAACGGATTATAACGTTTTTGCGGGGTTTTGTTATTTCAGGGGCTTTTCTGGTGTATTGGTAGGCAAAGGTTTGAACCAAAACATCCGGAAATTCCTTTTCAACAGCCTCGGCAACCGCATTAACGAACCGCAGCATCAAGCCGGCGGGACTCCCCTCTTGCGCATCCACTGCGGCACAGTCGGGACACCCGCAGTAACGGGTATTGTCATTTTGTGAAACATCGACAATTTGAACTTCGGGGTTTGCCCGCAGACGCTGCAACACATTTTCGGTTACTATTTTGAGGACATCGGGATTAGTTAAGCAAAGCTGACCGCAGTCCCTGTCAAACACATTGCCGGCGGGAATACGCTTGCCGTTATACAGAGAATAATACTCCGGGTGCTCCTCAAAATATATATCGGGATCACAGAGTTTTTCAAAGGTATGACAGCCGCCCGCTCCCTTAATTCCTCCGCCGTATAGATTGTTTTCAGGTGCATCGGCAGCGTTCATCCTGTGCCGGGCGGCAAACCGTGCATTTGACGTGTGGCTCAGCCAGTCATGACGCCTTAACTCAAACACCGGATTGTAAATGTCCTTTATTCCTGAAGGGATATCGCAATCCCCGCCCGTCAGTTCGGTAACACCCGGGGCATAGTCTTTAAAGCCGACATATTTTTCTAAAAAACGATAGACGGCATAAACGGTTCCCCTGTCTAATGCACCGTAAAGATACAAGTTTGAGCCGTCGCTCTCAATAACATCCCCGTCAAATACAATCCCGTCCAAAGGTTTTTGCGATGCACTGCCGATAAAAATACAGCGGGTGCCTTTTTCAGCCGATTCCGCTACGGACAGATTTACTCCTGCCGCTATCAGGATATGCCGGCGTAGTTCCCGTGCCGCAGTTTTTTCTCCGCCGGAAGCATTGGGCGGAAGTATAATCTGAAAGTTTGAAATGTCGGTGCCGCAAACGGTAATTGTTTTTTTCTTACACATTTTACACACTCCTGAATTTTTCACTAAATTATGGGCAGTGTTTGAAAACAATCAACTGGGGTTTACACATTAAAACGGAACAAAACCACATCTCCGTCTTGTACAACATATTCCTTACCCTCACTGCGGACAAGCCCCTTCTCTTTGGCGGCAAGCAT